>QHXD01000172.1:0-1338 GCA_003223895.1 Acidobacteriota bacterium | reverse complement strand
TGACCAGGCCGAGCGATTCTCTTTTTCTTCCAGTCGCGGGTGAAAGTGTTGCCCGGACGTATACATTCCGTCCGGATGGCGTGGAGACGAGGATCTCGCGAGTGCGGAGCGTTCCATGCCGCAAGACGTCATCGATCAGCTCATGAATTTCGAAGTTCCGATTCGAATTAGGGAAAAGGCTCTGGTAATGGCTTCCCATGTACGCCTGGCGCTCGATACCGAGAAGGCGTTCCACCGGCGCGTTCAAGAAAGCGATTTTGCCGTCGGCATTCAAGCTGACGATGCCTTCGCTCATCTGAAGGAAAAGATCGGCGGTCGTGAGATAGCCTTTCATCGGCACGAACGTCTGGTTGTACAACCTGGACAACCGATCGATTTCATCACCCTTGCCTCCGTAGTCATCGTTATCTTCCGGGCCGGGCTTCTCCGCAAGATCCTCCATCTCCTTGATGATGCGCTCCACCGGACGCAGGATATGAAGGGAAATCAGCACGGCCAGCGTGGTTGCCACGAAGGTAATCGCCAGAACAGCAACCCTCAGATTCAGGGTTGTAGTCCAGCATACCGAGGGGAAACAGTCCGGCGGCCAGTGTGAAACAGATCACGACGAGGGGAAGGCCGATCCGAAGACGAAACCGGTACTTTTGTCCAGACTTCATACGCGTTCCGTCATCCTAACTCAAGCGAGTGAATAGAATGCTCGCTACCGCCCCCGCGCTCAGCCACGGCCCCAATGCCTGAGGCCTGCCGTGAACTCCGGCGACCGCCAGGACGATACCGCCCACAATCCCCAATATTCCCGTGAAGACCAATGCGAGAACGATGCTCTGTGGGCCGATGAAACTTCCGATCATTGCGGCGTACTTCCAGTCGCCGCCTCCAATTTCTTTCTTCCGCAAGGCCTCGACAATCGTGGCCGCCATCAGGACTCCCCCGCCAACCAGAAAGCCCGTCACGGACCTGCCAACTCCAAGCGGAAGTACAAATGAACCGAGGATCAGTCCTGTAATCATTCCCGGAATCGTAACGATATGCGGAATGGTGTGCTTTCGGATGTCGAATACCGTCACACCGATCAGGACCAATACCAACGTTCCGTAGACAAACAACAACAGTCCAGGTGTTTTGAACTTCCATGACAACGCAGCAACCGCCGCTGCCGAACCAATCGTGGTCAGAGCCGCTTCAATGGGGCTGCTGACCTGCGTAGCCCGGCCGACGAGCCACGACACGAACCAACCTGCGGCAGCGCCGGCGGCAGCACTCATTATGAGAACCGCAATGTTCAAAAAGAATCCTCACTTTTTCGAGAGTTCCTCGATCTTCTTCTCGACATCA
>QHXD01000036.1 GCA_003223895.1 Acidobacteriota bacterium | reverse complement strand
CCACGCCGACAATGCTGGCCTCAGCCAATGGAGAGTTCTGAACACGATCCGGATAGAGGTTCGTCAGGCCGCGGGTGACACCAAAAACGCCGCCTTTCGGGTCGGCGATATCCTCGCCCCACATGACGATTTTCGGATTGTGCTCCATCTCTTCCTTCAAGCCCCGATTGAGAGCTTCCACCATCGAAATGGTGTCTTCGGAAACATACGCCGGCTTTTTCTCTTCGAAGAACGGCGTCTTGTCGCTGTAAATGTGCGTCGTAATGTGACCGACTTCAGGCTCGGGCGCGGCATCGGCTTCATCGGCGGCCTTACTGACCTCCGCCTGGATCTCGGACCGAAGCTTGTCGATATCGCCCTGGCTCAGAATGTGGCGTCTGAGCAGATATTTTTCCGTCAGAAGAATCGGATCGCGGTCGCGCGCTTTCGCTATTTCTTCTTCACTTCGGTATTTCATCTGGTCGTCCGAAGACGAGTCCGCCGCCCTCGCGCATCCTTTGAATCAGCGGGGGCAGTGTTTGATAGATCGATTCATACCAGGTCCCATCGACGTGATAGCTCGGCAGGCCGAAGCCCGCGGCGATCCTGTGGACCTCGGACGTCGTTTGCGCATTCTGGGGCACGCTGATCGCGTAACCATTGTTCTGGATTACAAACAAGACCGGCAGTTCTTCACGTGTTGCCCAGTTGACGGCTTCAAAGAATTCGCCCTCACTCGTGGCTCCTTCGCCGGAAGAAACGTAGACAATGGCATCGCTGCCGTCCTTCTTCAGCGCCTTGGCCATACCGACAGCCGGTAGGTACTGCGTACCTGTACAGGCCGTCTGCGAAACCAGATTCAACTCGCGCGATGAAAAATGTTCCGGCATATTGCGGCCGTTCGAGCTTGGATCGCCCTCGCGGCTCAACATGTGCAGAAAGATATCTTTCAGGGGCATGCCGAGGGCATAGGCAATTGCCTTTTCGCGATAGTATGGAAAGAACCAGTCGTGGCGTGGTTTCATCAGCATCACGGTACCGACCTGGAGCTTTTCGTGCCCGCGCGTGGAAGCCAGGAACGAAATCTTTCCCTGTCGGGTAAGGATCTTGAGCCTTTCCTCGAGGTAAAAGACCCCCAACATCTTCTGATACAACTCTTTAACGATATCGTCAGGAACGATCCGGCGGTCTGCGTCGCTGCGCAGATTAACTGGTGATTCCATAGACTTTCGGCTCATACACTCCGACCTTCATATAGACAGAATAACAAGCAATATAGGGTTGGACGCTATTTTTACCAGACTGTAGCAGGTTATTGGCTGTAGCGCGGTCTATGAGTGCCGGCGGACATAGGCCGCCGCTAGAGTTCTTCGAATAATCCCAACTGTTTAGCGTGGGTCCTCTTATCATCGAGGACGGTACGGCCGGCAAGCCCGGGTGAAATGGCATGCTCGTGAGCCACAACGGCGTCGAAGGCTGCCTCCGGCCGGCACCTGTCCTCGACAGTGCGCAGGAACCGATGGAGCCGCTCGAAGCCCTGGAGCTTGTCGGTGTCCCCCAGCCTGGCGGCGTCCAGTGATTTTTGCAGAACGGAGATGGATTCGTCGTATGTCTTGAGAGGAACCGGAAAGTGGAGATAGATCTGAAAACCATCCGCGATTGCATTGTTATCGGCGCCGTGAGCCGGCTCGTTCGAACGAGGGCATCGCCGTCGAGCCCCTTTCGTTCGGCCAGGTTCCGCAGCTCATCCGGAGTCCTGCGGGAGTGCTTCCCCCGGCCGCCGCAGAAATAAATGCCAAGCTCATCGGACCGATTGCTCAAGCCGCGTTTGAGGGCGCCGAGGACGGAAGTCGTGATTCCGGAGGAATGCCAATCCATTCCCATGACAGAGCCGAGGGCCTGAAACCAAAATGGATCGCTCAGCCGGGAGAGAAACTCGGAGCGCCCGTAGCTCTGCAGTATCACCTCGACAATCGCCGCGCCGAGCTTCGACATCCGATCGGCGAGCCATGGCGGCACGCGGCCGCCATGCAGCGGAAGATCGGCAACTCCGGAACGTTTCATCGGGCGATTACGCCGCGCCTCTGGTGCTGCGCGGGCTTTTTTGGGGTGTCGATTTCCGGCCGGGCTGTTTTTTCGGCGGGGATTCCCATTGCACGTTTTCCTTGCCGGCGGTGATGCGAAGGATACCATCCTGAAATTCGACGTTCATGGTACCCACATTGATGGGCTCCGGGAAATGGATGGTACGGAAAACGGTGGCCGATTTGAAATCACAAACGTGAACAATTCCGGAACCAGAATCATGATGGTGACTCAACTCGCACTTGATGAGGATTTGATCGGACGTCGCCATAACGTGCACATCATCGGCATTGATGCCCGCAATGGCCAACTGCACCTGGAAGGTACCGTCTTTCTCGACCAGCTCCGCAGGGGGCACAGAGATGATCTCCGACTCGGCCGATAGCCAATCGTCGATCTCACGTCCCGAATGGCCCCGCATCAGGGACAGCTCGTATGCCCGGTCGCGGATCCGCTTCTGGATCTCTTCGGCTTCAGCCGAAATGGAATCGTTGTTTTCGAGAACGACAAGCTTGCCAGCGGACTTTGTCTGTCTTTTCATCAGCGTTTCCTCTTTCAATGATTCGAACTCAAACAGAATAACAAAGAGAATTAGCAAACAACAAAGACACAAACGAGGTTATAAGAGAAGCGTCGTAGTGTTCCGTTGCAACCCTGACAATCGACTAACACAAAATTTCGTGCCGAGCATGTCAATGTCATTCCTACAGTCCTCGAGCTCTCGGAGAGCAAAAAAATTGCAAAGAGGAATTAGCAGCAAAACAACACAAATGGCGTTATAAGAGTACCTACATGAACATTCTTCTCTACAACCCCGACAATGGAGTAACACGAAACTTCATGCCGCACTTGTGGATGTTCCTCCTACAGTCTTTAACGCCTGTGGGACACAAAGTGTTCTTGATCGACGGCAACGCTCAACGGATGACCGAACAGGAATTGAGTGACTTCGTGACCCGAAACGATATTCGGCTCGCGGGTATCGGCGCCATGACGAGAATGGCAGCCCGCGCATACCGGATGGCCGATGCGATTCGCGCCGCAGGAGCGACCGCTCGGGCGGGATGGCAGTCCACGCCACGCCGACGCGATCGCCCTCGGCGAAGCCGATTACACGTGGCCACGCATCGTTGCCGACGCAGAACGTGGCGAACTCGACGAGGTCTATCTTCCGATCAATCCCGAGGGCAAAGAGGTGAAGCCTTCTCTCAGCGATTACCCTCGCATCCCCTGGGACACCATCGACCTGAGCCAGTTCGACCTCATCGGCCACATTCCGGCCTGGCTGCGGTCGATTATGCGAAAGATGGGCAACCCGTGGAAGAGCCTCTATGTGGTGCCCATAGAATCGGGCCGGGGATGCCCATACGGCTGCGACTTCTGCACCGTCACTGGATTCTTTGGCGATTCCATCCGCTTCAGAACAAACGAGAGTGTCGTCGAGGAAATGCTGCTGCTGAAAAAACGCGCGGAACGCGAACAGGGCAAGATCGGAGTGTTCTTCATCGACGACAACTTCGCGATCAACGTGAAGCGAACGAAAGCGCTCCTGCGCGAGATCATCCAGCGAGATGCCGTCTTGCCATGGGTCGCTCAGATCAGCATCAATCTTCTTCGAGATGAAGTTGCTCGACCTCATCAAAGCGAGCGGAGGCCGCTGGATTTTCATCGGCCTCGAGTCGATCGATGCGGACAGCCTGAAAGGAGTGAACAAGGGCTTCAACAAACCCGGAGAATACAGCGCAATCCTTCAGAAAATGGCCGACCGCGGACTGTACGCAATTACGTCATTTATCTTCGGCATGGACGGAGACGTTCACGGCGTCGGCCAGCGCACGCTCGACGCGCTCGACTCCTGGCCGCCCGGTCTTCCCGTGTTCGGACTCCTGACGCCCTATCCGGCAACCCCGCTCTATGACCGGCTCCTGCAGGAAGGCCGGCTCACCAGGCCGAAGCATTGGCTCGATTTCCGCCCGTTTCACATGGCTTTCACACCCGAAGGTATCAGTATCGACGAGGCAGAAGCTGAAGTGCGCAAAGCGTGGGGACATTGCTACAACGAACATGCCATTGCCAACGCACTTCGGAAAATCGAAGGCCGTCCTTTCAGTGAACGCGGCGTGATGTTCTTCACGCGGCTCGCGTTCCGTGGAATCTATTTTCCTATGATGCGCAAACGCGCCTGGCTGGAAGTTCTCTTTCGCAATCGCGTGACAATTTTCAAACTCATCCGCGAGGCCCTCGCGGAGAAAAGATCAACGCCCCCCTCCGTGTCGCTCCCGCTCGAGAAGGTCGGGAAATAGTTAGCCGCTTTCGGGCTGTTCGATTTTGACAGTAACTGTTCCGAAAGCGGACACCCCCCGGCGTTTGGACGCAGTGAAGGCCGTCTCATATCAATGCCTTAAGTTTGGACATACTTCTGTATATTCTTGTGCCTATGAAGACAGGGACGTCCCGGATTCTCATCGCCGATGATCAGAAGGATGTACTTGAAGCTCTGCGGTTGTTGTTAAAGGGAGAAGGTTATCAGATCGAAGCCGTCAACTCGCCCGCAGGAATCATGAACCTGCTCGAATCCGATGACTTTGACGTGGTGCTCATGGATTTGAACTACACGCGCGACACGACCTCGGGCCAGGAAGGTCTGGACCTGCTGGGGCGCATTCACGGTATTGACGCGACGCTGCCCGTCGTGGTTATGACCGCCTGGGGAAGCATCGAACTTGCCGTCGAGGCAATGCGGCGCGGGGCGCGCGACTTCGTCCAGAAACCATGGGAGAATGCGCGCCTCTTGAGCATCCTGCGAACTCAGACCGAGCTCTGTAAAAGCCTGCGGAAGGAACAGCGCCTGGAGGCGGAAAACCAGCTCCTTCGCGCGGAAGGAAGGCCGACGCTGATCGCCCAGGCGGCATCGATGCAGCCCGTTTTGCAGCTCATTGCGCGGGTCGGACCATCGGACGCAAACGTTCTCATCACAGGCGAACACGGCACCGGAAAAGAGGTCGTATCGCAGACGCTTCACGCTTTGTCCGCACGCGCTTCGAAGCCGATGGTCACAGTTAATGTAGGCGGTCTTGCTGAGGGGATTTTCGAAAGTGAGATGTTCGGACACGTGAAAGGCGCCTTCACCGATGCGAAAACCGATCGAGTCGGGCGGTTTGATCTCGCCGACGGCGGAACGCTTTTTCTCGATGAGATCGCGAATGTGCCCGTCAACCAGCAATCCAAGCTGCTCCGTGTTCTGGAAACCGGTGAGTTGGAACGGGTCGGTTCGTCAAAAACGCCGCGCGTGGATGTGCGAACCCTTTCCGCGACCAATGCAAACGTCAACGAAGAAGTGACCGCAGGCCGCTTTCGCCAGGATCTGTTGTTCCGTTTGAACACCATCGAAATCCACCTGCCGCCGCTACGCGATCGGCGCGAAGACATATCGGCGCTTGCTGCGCACTTCCTCCGCACGCATGCCAAACGATACCGAAAGCAACTGACCGGATTCGACAACGCCGCAATGCAGGTCCTGATGGAACATCCCTGGCCGGGCAACGTCCGGGAGCTCGATCACGCCGTGGAACGCGCAGTACTGATGGCTCGTAAAAACACAGTCGGCGCAGCGGACCTTGGCCTCCAGCCGAGGAGTGAGTCGTCGGGCCGTCTGGAAGACATGAGCCTCGAGGAGGTAGAGTCGTTCCTGATCCGAAAAACGCTCTCTCGCCATGGCAACAATGTGAGCCAGGCGGCAAATGCGCTGGGACTGAGCCGCAGCGCGCTGTACCGTCGACTTCAGCGCTACGGGATTTGAATCGTGCTCATTAAAGAAGAAACCCGGAAACCTAAAGCCGAAATTCACTTTCGCCTCAGCCATGAGCGCCGCGTTTTCGTCATGGCTTTCGTCGCGGGTTTGCCGGGAGCCGTCATTGCCCTCATTCTTCTCTGGACCGGCTCATTCACGCCCAAGGTTCAATGGACGCTGACGGTATTGATCGTTACGGTCTGGCTCGGAATGGTTTCGAGCCTTCGGCAGCGCGTTGTTTTTCCTTTGCAGACATTGTCGAACCTGCTTGCTGCGCTTCGAGAAGGCGATTACTCCATCCGCGGCCGGGACGCGCGCTCGACCGACGCACTGGGCGAAGTGACACGCGAAGTGAACGCATTGGCCCAGACCCTTCGTGAACAGCGGCTGGATGCGCTCGAAGCGACAGCCCTTCTTCGAAAGGTGATGGAAGAAATTGACGTCGCCGTCTTTGCGTTCGACGCTGACCACAAGCTTCGACTGGTGAACCGCGCCGGCGAGCGCCTTCTCAACATGCCTTCGGAGCGCCTGCTCGGCCTCCGAGCTGAAGAGATCGGTCTTGCAGATTGCCTGCATGAAGGCGAGGGTTCCCGCCTGATGGATGCCGTCTTTCCCGGCGGCTCCGGCCGCTGGGAAGTGCGGCGCTCGATGTTTCGGCAGGGCGGTTTGCCTCTTCGGTTAATGGTGTTGTCGGATCTCACTCGCCCCTTGAGAGAGGAAGAGCTCAAAGCGTGGCAGCGGATTGTCCGCGTCATCGGACACGAGTTGAACAATTCGCTGACGCCGATCAAATCGATTTCCGGAAGTCTCACATCGCTGCTCCAACGGGAGTCGCGGCCTGCGGACTGGGAAGAAGATGTGCATCGAGGTCTGGCCGTTATCGGATCCCGATCCGAATCTCTCGGCCGATTCATGGCAGCCTATGCGCAACTGGCCAAACTGCCGCAGCCAAGGTTTGAATCTGTGGATGTGAGTGCGCTCATGCGCAGGGTGGCAGGATTGGAGACTCGTTTGGAAGTTTCACTCCAGCCCGGTCCCGAACTCACGATTCGGGCCGATAGTGACCAGATTGAGCAACTCCTGATCAATCTGATCCGCAACGCCGTGGATGCTTCACTCGAGACCGGAGGAGGCGTGCGCCTCGGCTGGAAACGGTCGGGCGCCTATCTGGATATCTTCGTCCAGGACGATGGCCCGGGACTTTCGAATACGGCGAACCTGTTCGTTCCGTTTTTCACTACGAAACCCGGCGGCTCCGGCATCGGTCTTGTTTTGAGCCGTCAGATTGCCGAGGCGCACGGGGGTTCGCTGACCCTGGACAATCGCGAAGATGCTCCGGGCTGTGAAGCACGGTTGCGGCTGCCGATCTGATACCCGTACAATCTGAACTCGGGGAGAGGTGCTGGAGCGGTTGAACAGGCCGGTCTCGAAAACCGGAGTGGGGGTAACTCCACCGTGGGTTCGAATCCCACCCTCTCCGTTTTCTTTTAAATTACTAATCACTGATGGCCACTGCCCAATGACTAATTAACTTGAGGATTGAGCAATGAAATTGAGAACTGAGGATTGAAAAATCAGTTCATTTCTCAATTTCATTAGTCAATCCGTTCATTTCTCAATCCTCAAGTTCATTAGTCATTGGGCAGTGGCCATCAGTGATTAGTAATTTAACGCAACGCCAATCCCGGACGTTCACCCGTCGCCTGACCGTCCTTCACCACGATTGTTCCATTCACGAAGACATACTTCATCACGACCGTCGCCTGCAGCGGATCAAAGACAACCACGTCCGCAGTAGCGCCCTTTGCCAACACGCCGCGCGTCTTCAATCCCGCCCGCGAAGCTGGAAGCCCCGTCATCTTTCGGATGGCACGTTCAAGGGTCAGAAGCTTTTGTTCACGGACATACTTCCCCAGCACATTGGGGAAAACCCCCATCTCGCCATCACTCGCGAACATCACCCAGGGATGCTGCAGAAAAGCGCGCAGGTCCTTGTCGGTCATCGACGCCGCCGTATCCGCTGCAACGTCGGCCCCCTGCATCCGCGCCTTGTCGATTTCCGCAAGAGTCCCGGCAAACTTCACGGGCGAGATTTGCACGGAAACTTTCGCGCTCCGGCCGATCTCGATGGCGTCCCGTATGGATTCCAGGGCTCTGTCGCCCTCGCGCGCGCGGGTGATGTAGACGCCACCCGAACGAGCCATGGCCTTGCCCAAAACCATCAACTCCTCCGAAGTGCTGTAGGAGCTCGGTTCGGACGTAAGATCCGACGACAGGCCGTAGGCGCCTTGCCGCATTGCCTCGTCGATGAGTTCGCCCATACGCCGAATCTCTTCTGCCGTAGCGGCCCGTTTGTAATCGGCTCCCATGATCTGGCGCCGCACGGTGCCGTGCCCGACGAGAGTCATGATGTTCAGCGCGGGCGGCTTCTCGTCAAACGGAAGCATGAACTCCTCGACCAGGTAGGGCCCTGTGCCGTCGCCGCCGAGAATAGCGGTCGTGATTCCTTGATTGATTTGCGAGGCTGCTCCCAGGTCCTTGGCCAATTCGCTTGCCGGCTGATTATGCAGATCAATGAAGCCGGGAGCGACGACCAGGCCTTTCACGTCGAGGACGGTTTCTCCGGCGACCGGTTTGAAAGCGCCGATGTCCCTGACTCTTCCCTCGCGAATGCGAACATTCCCCAGAAACCGCGCCTTGAGGGTTCCATCGATAATCGTGCCGTTCACCAGCACCACGTTTTCGGCGAACACTGGAGTAGCCAGGACCACGCACAACAAGAGGCATAGAACAGGGCGCATAGAGTACACTTTGGCGAATTATGGCTATTCAGGAATCCGCGCGCAAGGACGACGTTCTCTACTCGACCGTCGTACAACTTGGAGAGATGCTCCGCGGCGGCAGGATTACCTCCAGGGATCTGACGCTTTCTTACATCGAGCGAATCAAGCAGGTCGATCCAAAGCTGAATGCCTTCATAACCGTCACTGAAGAGTTGGCCGTCCAGCAGGCGGAACGCGCAGACAAAGAACTCAAGGGCGGCTCATACCTCGGACCGCTGCACGGAATCCCATACGGCGCGAAGGATCTTCTGGCAACGAAAGGGGTCCCGACCACGTGGGGATCGAAAATCTTCGCAAAGCAGGTTTTCGATTTTGATTCCACCGTGATATCGCGGCTGCGTGACGCGGGCGCCGTGCTTCTGGGCAAACTAAACATGATCGAACTGGCCGGCGGCACGGGATACAAGTTTGGCAGCGCATCGGCTACCGGCGCCACGCATAATCCCTGGGAACTCAGCCGCTGGGCCGGCGGCTCTTCCAGCGGTGCGGGAGCCGCTGTGGCCGCGGGGCTGGTCGGGTTTGCCATCGGATCGGAGACGTGGGGCTCGATTGTCACTCCTTCGGCTTTCTACGGTGTCACGGGCCTGCGGCCGAGCTACGGCCGGGTGAGCCGCTACGGCGCGATGGCCAATTCGTGGACCATGGACAAGATCGGGCCCATGGCTCGCTCCGCAGAAGACTGCAGACTCGTCCTCGAAGCCATCAATGGCACCGACCCTCAGGATCCGACGGTGAGATCGTCGTGGAGATTCACGGCACGCCAAAAACCGGCTCGGATTGGTGTTTTGAACGAGGGACCCTCCGGCATTTCACAGCTCGTGGCAGACGCGATCGACGTTTTGAAAAGGATTGCATGCGCTGTTCGACGTGATCGTTGCTCCAACGCTTCCGGTGATTGCAAACAAACTGGAGGATGAACTCGACAAGGTCTTTGGTAGCATTAGTGATCCGCTCGGGGCCATGGGTAATGTGGCCGGCTTGCCCTGCGTGTCGGTGCCCTGCGGTTTTTCGAATCGAATGCCTGTGGGTATGCAGATTCTCGGCGCGTACGGCAACGAGGACGATGTGTTGAGCGTTGGAATGGATTACCAGAAATCTACAGACTGGCATAAACAGAGACCACCACTATGAAAATCATCCGATATGTCCGATATTCTGCTGCAGGCGAAGTGTCCTACGGCACCCTCGACGGAGAAACCATTCGCGAGCTTAACGGCGACATTTTTCACGGCGCCGAACCGACCGGCAAGACTGTGAATCTCTCCGCAGTGAAGCTCCTTGCGCCATGTGAACCCGTAAACGTGGTTGCGGTCGGACGCAATTACAAGAGCCACATCGCAGACCGCAACATCGCGCCCGCGCCGTTTCCGGGACTGTTTCTGAAGACCCGCTCATGCATCATCGGAACGGGCGAAAACATCATTTTTCCAGCCGATGCCAATAACGTTCACTATGAGGCCGAGCTGGTGGTAGTGATCGGGAAAAAAGCGAAGAACGTCACGAAGGCAGATGCGTCGAAGTACATCTTCGGCATCACCGCCGGAAACGATGTGAGCGAGCGCGATTGGCAAAAGAATGACCTGCAGTGGCTCCGCGCGAAGGCATCGGACACGTTTGGCGTCCTGGGACCGGCGATCGTTCAGGGCTTGAATCATAATGACCTGCTTGTCGAGTGCCGGTTGAACGGCGAAGTCCGCCAATCCCAGCGCACAAGAGATCTGATTTTCGATATCGACACCATAATCAGCTACGTCACCCAGTACGCCACGCTCCAGCCTGGCGATGTGATCTATACCGGCACTCCCGGTAACACGAAGCCTATGCAACCCGGCGATATCGTTGAAGTTGAGGTGGAAGGCGTCGGAATCCTTCGCAATGGCATCGAGCGCGCCGTAGCGGCCGTGGATTAGACAATGTTGAATCGGAGAAGATTCATTCAGGCCACTGCACTCGCTTTGCCCCTGGCCGGCTGCACGTCTCGGCCCGGGCCAGGTGAGCCGCCGGTTGGAAATCTCACTCCGGAACAAATGCAGGCGGCCCGGAAGAGTGCGCGTGATTTTGAAAGCCTGTTGGAAAATATCAGAAAAGCGGAAGTCGCGTATTCAATCGAACCGCACTTCTTTCCGTCGCTGTGAAATCCGGGCCGCGTCTACCTATATAATTTTCCTTTCCTCCTGGATTAACCTAAAAGAAAGAGTTCAAAAATGCCAACAGCCATAGACACACTCAAGGAAAAAGGCAGGCGCCTTCGCATTCTGTCGCTGAAAGCCACGACGGAAGCGGGTTCGGGACATCCATCCTCATGCTTTTCGGCTGCGGATCTCACATCCGTTATTTTCTTTCATGAGATGCATTTTGATCCGCGCGATCCTGAAAATCCGGCGAACGACCGGTTTGTACTTTCCAAAGGACACGCAGCGTCCCTGCTCTACGCCGCATTCGCCGGAGCTGGAATCATTTCTGAAAAGGATGTGCTTTCGCTCCGGCGTCTCGACAGCATCTTTGAAGGCCATCCCACGCCGCGGATTCCATGGGTAGATGTGGCAACAGGTTCTTTGGGTCAGGGTTTATCTGCAGGGCTGGGCAACGCCTTCGCAGCCCAGATGGATGGTTTACCGTTCAACACGTATGTCCTGCTCGGAGATGGCGAATGCGCCGAGGGCCAGGTCTGGGAAGCGGCCGCACTGGCAAGTTACTACAAAGCTTCAAATCTCTATGCGGTCATCGACGTCAATGGACTGGGCCAGAGCCAGCACACGATGGATCGATTCGACGTCAATCGGTTTGCTGAAAAATTCCGCGCATTCGGATGGTTTGCGGTCACCGTCGATGGCCACAATTACGTGGATATCATCGACGGATTCGAGAAGTGCAGGCGTGAGGGCGGTACGCAGCCGCGGGTGCTTGTGGCGAAGACCTTGAAGGGCAAAGGCCTGTCGCTGATCGAAAACAAGGAAGGTTGGCACGGCAAACCGGTCCCAAAGCAGGATCTCGAAAAGGCGCTGGCCGAACTCGGGCAACCATTGGGTCCCGATGATTGGAAACCCCAGCCGAGAACCGGATTCTCAAAACCACGCATTGAAGGGTCGTTCGAAATCGATGTCAACCGGAAAATCGGCGACTCGGTGGCTACCCGCGAGGCGTATGGAGATGCGCTGGTCAAGGTGGCCGAGAAGGATCCGCGCGTGGTCGCGCTCGATGGAGAGACGAAGAATTCCACGTTCTCGGAGAAGCTGCTGAAGGCGAAACCGGAACGTTTTCGGGAAATGTTCATCGCCGAACAAAACATGGTGGGTGTGGCGGCGGGGCTTTCGGCCCGGGGCAAGATCCCATTCGTGTCCACTTTCGCTGCGTTTCTGACCCGTGCCTTCGATCAGATCCGGATGGCAGGTATTTCCCGATCGAATGTGAAGTTCTGTGGGTCCCATGCCGGCGTATCGATTGGCGAAGACGGTCCCTCGCAAATGGGCCTCGAGGATCTGGCAATGTTTCGAGCGGTTCCCGAATCCGTCATACTTTATCCTTCCGATGCAGTCTCCACGGAGCGTCTGGTCGCTGAGGCGGCACGGCGCCGGGGCATCTGCTATATACGCACGTCGCGGCCGAAGACGCCTGTCCTATACTCTAACGAAGATCGATTCCCGATCGGCGGTTCGAAGGTGTTGCGCAAATCGGCAAACGATCGCGTAACGGTGATCGGCGCCGGCATTACTGTGCACGAGGCGCTGAAAGCCGCCGCGAAGCTCGAAGCGGAGGGCATGCCAATTCGTGTTATTGATGCATATTCGGTGAAACCGATCGATGCCGCGGGGATCCTCAACGCAGCGAAGGAGACAGGGGGCCGTGTAGTCGTTGTTGAAGATCATTACGACGAAGGTGGCCTGGGAGACGCTGTGCTGAATGTTGTGGGAAATCAGGGCCGGGTTGTGAAACTTGCTGTCCGGGAAATCCCCCATTCCGGGCCGCCGGAGGCCCTGCTCGATAAGTACGGTATCAGCGCCGATCACATCATCGAAGCCGTGAAGAGGTTACTGTAGGGGCGCCCTGAGAGCGCCGATGGAGGAGCGATGGCAAGCAACAGCAAGAAGGAAGTCCAGAAGGAGATGCGAGTAGTTGTGGAAGTGGACGGCAATCCCGTCGGCTTTCTCAATCTCGATCTCGATCGGCTGTGGCCTTTAATCAACCATCGGAGGGGCGATACTGTGCCCGTCGAATGGATGGACGCCGCGAAATTCGATTCAATCATGCGAGCCGCAGTCGTGAAACGGCTGATCTCGCGGCTCGAGACGCACCTGTATCAGGCGCTGGGCGACGAAATGGTGAAAGCCGAGCTCGACGTCGAGACGTTCAATCTGAAGGCCGAGGCTGCCGCACAGACATTTGGAAGGAGCAAAGCCGAAATCGCAAAACTCGTCGAAGACGATGACTGCTCAACCATGGATTTCTACTCGTTCTTCTGGGACTACCTGCTGGATGATCGAGAAGTCATCGATTTGAAGAAGGAGTGGAAAGTGAGGGGTACTCGGCCTCGATGACCGCCTTCATCCCTCCGCGCGTATTGAACTCGCCCGTCACCTTTGCGGAAACCGGCCGGCAGGCCTTCACGACATCGCGCAAAATCCGGTTCACGGCGTTCTCGTAAAAGATCCCGAGATTCCGATACGCCTGAAAGTATCCTTTCAGCGACTTCAGTTCCAGGCAAAGCTTGTCCGGACGATAGCGAATGTGGACGGTCCCGAAGTCCGGGAGACCCGTTTTCGGGCAGATCGAAGTGAATTCAGGCATGGAGATGCTGATGTCGTAGCCGGGAAACTGGTTCGGCCAGCATTCGATTTCGGGGAGTTCGGCGTCGATTCCGGATTGGGCGTGCCGTTCGGTATATTCGGCCATTTTTTAGCTGTGGGGCCGCTCTGTAAGCGGCCGGGCGGTC
Source organism: Acidobacteriota bacterium (assembly GCA_003223895.1). Taxonomy (GTDB): domain Bacteria; phylum Acidobacteriota; class Terriglobia; order 20CM-2-55-15; family 20CM-2-55-15; genus 20CM-2-55-15. The sequence goes on along the minus strand of QHXD01000036.1, from coordinate 15,076 downwards.
ACAGACCGCCTCTAAGAGCATAACACCAACATGAAAAGCCCTCCGGCACTTCGTGCACCGGAGGGCTTTTTCCCTAGTCTCCTTCATCGTCGCGATCCCGGCTCTCGCCTCGCGACATCATATTCGCGCGGAATCCTCCTTCGGCGGGCTTCCTAAAACCTGATGCGTCCGACTACCGTCCCTGGCTGGAGTAGCCAAATGCTACTAGGAAATATAGTCTCTTTCGAGACGCGGGAAATGTAAAGCTGAGTCATTTCTATTGCAAGCTCTTTTTTAAAAAAACTACTATTGGGCATGCCAAAACTAGGAAAACCTCTGATCGTGATTATCGTGGCCGTCGGCGTGGCGGCGGCAGCGGCAGTGTACCTGAGCCGCGAACCCCAACCGGTGACCGAAACTTCTGCGGCTGCAACGCTCGACACGAAGGGCGGAGGCCATTTCCGAGGGCCGGAGAACGCCGCTGTAACCCTCGTTGAATTCGGCGACTATCAGTGTCCGAGCTGCAAGGCGTTCGCTCCAGTGGTTCAGGAAGTGCTGAACCGGTATCCGAAGCAGGTCCGGCTGGAATTTCACCACTACCCCCTGATCTCGATACACCCGAATTCCATGGCGGCCTCCCTGGCGGCCGAGGCCGCGGGTGAACAGGGGAAATACTGGGAGATGCATGATCAGATCTTCGAGTATCAGGAGCGGTGGGCGCCAAGCTCGAACCCTGAACCGGAGTTTCTCGCGATGGCCAGCCGTATCGGCCTGAACGCCAATGCCTTCATGCAGGCCATGCGTTCGCCCCAGCTTCGGGACCGGATTATTCAGGATGTGGTCCGCGCGAGAGAGGCCAACATCGAAGCAGTGCCGACGTTTTTCATCGACGGCCAGCAGATCCATGTTCCCCTGAGCGTCAACGCTTTTGTGGATGTCATTGATGCGCGACTGAAGAAATGAGCGGCTGCGAATGCAAGCCCGACGCGAAGCGCAAGCGCGATAGCGCGCAGCCTCAAGAAACGGCGCAGCGATCTATTATATGAAGGCACGCGTAGCGCTGATCGCGGTCGTCGCGTTCATCGGGATGGTTGACGCGCTGTTTCTGTCTCTGAAGCGAAACAGCGGACCGATTCCCTGCCACATCACGCGGGGCTGCAACGACGTGCTGACAAGCAAGTACTCCGCACTTGCCGGCATTCCGATTTCCTGGTTCGGAATGGCGTTCTATCTCACGGTGTTCAGTCTCGCGGTATTTGCCAGTTTCGACGCCGGAAAACCAGGCGGCCAACCGCTGCGATGGATTTACATGCTGTCGGGGCTGGCGCTGATCATTTCCGGCCTGCTGGTAGGGGTTCAGGCTTTCATCTTGAAGGCGTTTTGCGAATACTGCCTGCTTTCGGCGATTCTGGTTCTGACCATTTTCCTGCTGGCGCCGCAGCCGTTTCGGCGTACACACCCGCAATAGCCGTTTCAGGCTTCGGCATATTCTTTTCGCGGCTCGCCAGCGCTTCTTTTTCCGCCTGAGCGAGCTCGGCAATGACCTTCTGCTCGGTTTCATCGAGCGTCGTTTTGGAGACGCCCTGAGCTTCGAGCCAGGATTCGTACATGCCGATCGGGTCGCGCTTCCCCCAATATTCGAAGAGCTCCGCGCCGCAGATTTCGCGTGCTTCCGCTTCATCATGGGTGGCGTGGCCACCCATTCGGAAGGTCTCGGCCGTGACTATGGCCGGACCGCTACCGCTGCGTGCCAGATCGGCAGCGAGTTTAGTTGCGGCATAGGTATCGAGGACGTTGTTGCCGTCGCATGAAAAAGCGGTAATGCCATACGCTTTGCTCCAGGCAGTGAACGGACCTGCCTGGTGCTGATCCAGCCGCGTCCCGAGAGCGATCTGATTATTTTGCAGAACGTACACGGCCGGCACCTTCAAAACCGCCGCGAAATTCATTCCTTCATGAAAAGCCGTTGTCTTGGTGGCGCCGTCTCCGATCCAGGTCAACACGACACGCCGCTCGCCACGCTGCTTGAACGCGAGTGCGATGCCTGCCACAACAGGAACGAGTGCGGCAACCTGGCTTACGGGAGCAATCACACCGTACTCCATGCTGCCGACATGGAGATCTTTGCCATGGCTCGGAGAGTCGGCGGTCGCGAGATACTCACGTAACATGTCGGCTAGCGGCAGGCCCATCTCGTGACACGCGCCGGCGTTGCGGATCATCGGACCGACTTTATCGATTTTGCGATCCAGAGCATGCACGTTCCCGATCGTCACCGCTTCTTCACCGGTGCCCAGCCAGGCCTTGGCAAGAATCCCTTGTTTCACCCACCGCCGCAGCGTGATGTCATGAAGACGAAAGCGGACCATGCCGGCATACATGTCCAGAAGCTGGTTTGGACTGAGTGAGGAGATTAATCTTGCGCGCTCGGGATCGCGGCTGATGGTGTGTTGATACTCTTCGAGGATGCCCGAGGCTGGCTTCCAATCCACGTATTCTGGTGGATCGAACATCGGGTAACGCTTCATAGAAGCCAGTGTACTACGAATCAATGCAAGCGCCGGCTGAAGCCGGCGCCTACATATGTGGAAGCAGTTGCCGAATTTCGGTGGACAGGCGCTGCTTGTTCCGGATCAGGCCGGGCAGGATCTTGCCTTGATAGATCTCGGAAATATCGGCCGGCGGAATTCCCAGAACTTCGAAATACTCTTTGTCGAATGGCTGCACGGCCGCATCCACTGGTTTGCCGGTCATGATGCCTTCCAGCAGATGGGCGAAGTGTAGAACGGCAACTTCCTTCCGGCACGCACTGTCGATTGCATCCGGCGGCAGAAACTCCGCTTCGTTCTGATGTTCGATCGCCTGGCACAGACGATCCGGCAGACCCCAGTGGCGCAGCAGATCGGCGCCCATCTTTGCCGTATCCAGCATTCGCGCGAATCCGGAAATGGCCGGATGCTTCTGCTTCAGCAATACGACGACGTTTTTGCCCAGGTCGTGGAGCAGCCCGACCGTCGTCGCGGTTTGCGGATGCACATCTTTGCTGACAGATGCCACTTCGTAGCAAAGAGCGGACACCAGGCACGAGTGGAATTGGATCTCCTGACTCTCCGGTGTCGCCGATATCGCGTTCTTGATGCTCTCCTGCATGACCAACTGGTAAATATTACTGAAGCCGAGAATCATGCATGCGTGATAAAAGGTTTCGATTTTCTTGCTGAAGGAATACATCGCGGAGTTCACAATCTTGAGGATGTTCCCAGCCAGGGCCGGATCGCGCTTTATCGATTCCACAATCTCGTGAACGGACGTGTTGTCGGACAGCAGCTTCTGCGAAAGGTCGGTCGTGTGAGCCGGCAGTTTCGGAATGTCGTTCAAGAATTCCTGAACGAATTGGGAGGCAACGATCTCCGCATTCTGCGCTCGCTGATAGCGAATGTAAGCCGCCAGCTTGTTGTAGCGATCCTCGAAGTTCGTTTTCGACTTCGGCGACGACGACGTCTGGCTGACAAATCGCTCGCCGGGCCGGGATGCATTCTTGTAGACCCAGATCTGGAGCTTGTCGGGCAGGCAGGCGAGGATGCCCGGCTTCAGTTCGATGACAGTCGCGGGCCCCGCGGCCTTTATCCAGAACCGCGTTTCGTTTGCCGGCATCAGCGGCCCGATGCAGTGACCGGCACCAAAGCTGATCCCGCCGTCCTGGGACGCCTCAGCGCCTCCAAGTACGACGACCTTCCCATCGAGAACGAGAAAGTAGGAATCGCTTCGTTCGACACCGGCAAGAATGTGTTCTCCCGGCTTAAAGTGTTTGATAGGCGCCGAATTATAAAGCGCTATCATGTCGCGTTCGGCTATGCCCTCACCAACTGACGTAATTTTAGACACCTTCATGTCCCAACGCCCTCTCTGCGTTCGAAAGGTGTATCGGCGGGATCTTTCCAACTATTTAGAGGAATTTGGATAATTCGGGGACAGACGTATAAATCACCTAATTAGCAGGTAAAGTCCCTTCGGATGCTAATTAGGTGATTTATACGTCTGTCCCCGAATTATCAGGAGGGGTAATTATTATCCCCCTCCTGAAATTCCTTCAGGTGCTATAATGTGTCCGACTTTTGGAAGGGGTAAATCCATGAAACGCAAACAGCTTAAGTTTGTGGTCGGCTCCAGCGTGATCATATTGACGTTAGCCTTCCTGGCCTTTTCAGGGTACCAGGAAAGCAAAGCCTACTATCTGACCGTGCCGGAACTTCATGCGATGAAAGGCGCGTCGGCTGAAAAACAGCTCAAAGTAGCGGGCGACGTGGTGCCTGGCTCGATTGACCGCACTGAAAGCAAAGTCATCAAGTTCGTGATCAGCCAGGCGGACGAAAAAACTCACAAAGTTGAAACCCTTCACGTGAAATATGTCGGCAACGACGCCCCGCCCGATACATTCATCGACCGTGCCCAGGCTGTCGTTACAGGCAAGCTCGGCGACGACGGCGTTTTCGTGGCCCATGAAATGACGGCCAAGTGCGCCTCGAAGTACGAAAAAGAGGCCGCTGCGGGCGTCAAAAGACCGACGGAGTAACACAACATGGCACAAATCGGCCAGTTCGCACTGGCTCTCGCCTTTGTGGTGACGGTCTATTCGATCGCCGCCTCGCTCATTGGAATCCGGGTCAAACACGACAAATTGATCGCCAGCGGCCGCAATGCGGCTGTGGGCACATTTGTATGCCTCACAACAGCCTTTCTATGCCTGGTTTATTTGTTCGTCGTAAGCGATTTTTCGATCAACTATGTCGCCGGGCATTCGAACCGCGATCTGCCGCTTTACTTCAAGATCAGCGCGATCTGGGGTGGCCAGGAAGGGTCGCTTCTGCTGTGGGGCTGGTTCCTGACGGGCTACGCCGCGCTTGTCATGATTCAAAACTGGCGCAAGCACACCGCGATGATGCCGTACGTGACAGCGGTTCTTATGGGTTCGTCGCTGTTCTTCACGTCGATGCACTTGTTCATCGCGAATCCCTTCAACCAGGTTGTCTCGATTGCGCCGGGTGGCGCGAGAGTACCGTTTGTACCGGCGGACGGTCAGGGTTTGAACCCGCTGCTCCAGTACATCCTGAACGCGATCCATCCGCCGGTCATGTATCTCGGACTGGTAGGATTTGCCGTTCCCTTCGCCTTTGCCATGGCGGCGATGCTCAGCCGGCAGCTTGGCGACACATGGATCCGCACAACCCGGCGCTGGACAATGGTGGCCTGGTTCTTTCTCGGCACAGCGATTCTGCTGGGAGGCAAATGGGCTTATGTCGAGCTTGGCTGGGGCGGCTTCTGGGGATGGGATCCGGTCGAGAATGCGTCTCTGATGCCATGGCTGATTGGAACGGCCTTCCTGCACTCCGTAATGGTTCAGGAAAAGAAAGGCATGCTGAAGGTCTGGAACATGGTGCTGATCATCCTGGCCTACACCATGTGCCTGTTCGGAACGTTCCTCACACGAAGCGGCGTGGTGAGTTCCGTCCATGCGTTTGCTCAATCGTCGATCGGCGGGTATTTCGCGGCCTTTATCGTCATTTCCCTTTCCGGAGCGCTCTATCTGCTGTTGGATCGTCTGCCCCTGCTGAAAAGCGAAAATCAGATGGAGTCGATCGTTTCGCGCGAAAGCAGCTTCATGTTCAACAACCTGATCCTGCTGGCGTCCTGCTTTGCAGTGTTCTGGGGCGTGATGTTCCCGGTCTTCTCAGAGTGGATCAAGGGCGTCAAGATCACGGTAGGCCCGCCGTTCTTCAACCGCGTAAACGTTCCAATCGCAATTTTCCTGATGTTCCTGACGGGTGTCGGCCCGCTTCTTGCCTGGCGTAAAGCATCGACGAACAGTTTGAAACGGAATTTCCTGTGGCCTGCCGCTTTTGCGTTGGCGTCGGGCATTGTGCTGTTTGTCCGCGGCATTGGCCGCCCCATTCTGAAGGCGCCCGAGGAACTGGGACAGGCTCTGTTCCAGAAACTTCTCGGATACAGCTTCACTTCGTCTTTCTACGCGTTGCTCGCCATCATGATGTCGACCTTCGTCGCCGTCACGATCGTTCGCGAGTTTTACAAGGGCGCGAGAGCACGAAGTCACGGAACCGGAGAGAACTTTATTGAAGCCGTTGCGAATTTAACGCTGCAAAACACGCGTCGATACGGCGGCTATATCGTGCACTTTGGTTTCGTCCTATTGTTTATCGGCTGGGCCGGGCAGGCTTTTACGACGGATGTATCGACCGAAGCCGGCATTGGCGACAGGATTTCGATCCGCCAGTACACGCTCCGCGTCGACAAACTCGGCGTTGAGGATACTCCGAACTATCAAAGCATGAAGGCGACCGTCAGCCTTTTCGAGGATGGCGTGAAAGTCGCCACAATGGGTCCGGAACGCCGCCGCTATAAAGCGGGAGAACAGCAAACCACGACGGAGGTTTCCATCTGGTCGACGTTGAAGGAAGACGTCTACGTGGTCTTTTCGGGCGCCACAGCCGACGGGAAACGAGCGAATATCCAGGTCTACTACAACCCTCTGGTCATGTGGGTCTGGCTCGGCGGAATCGTACTCGGCCTGGGCACGTTGATCGCATTGTTGCCAAACAAGAAATCCGGTCCAAGAAAGCGTCCACAGGCAGCAGACCGAACGGAGGAACAGAAAGACGTTGCTGAAAAAGTTTCTTAAACGTCGGGCCGCACTGCTCCTTATCCTCGCCACAGTCCCTCTTGCGCTTGCCGCTGACCAGCAGCGCATCAAGGACGTCGCCAGCCAGCTCATGTGTATTTGCGGCTGCAACCAGGTTCTGGGGGTCTGCAATCACATCAACTGCCCGACATCCGGCGGAATGATGGCGGAAGTGGAAAAGGAACTCGACTCGGGCAAGAGCGACAAGGCCGTTCTCGACCATTTCGTGGGCAAGTTCGGGCTTTCCGTGCTCTCGGCTCCGCCGGCCTCGGGTTTCAATCTGACTGCCTGGCTCATGCCCTTCGCCGCACTGCTTGCCGGGGCGATCGCCGCTGTCTATTTCCTGCGGCGATTCCGGGCTCGCTGGGTTGAAACCGCGCCTAAGACGGTGGTGGACACGGCGAAATACCAGCGTCAGATCGAAGAAGAACTCCAGAAATACACTCCGGAAGATTAGATGGTTTACCTGTTCTGCGGCATTCTCAGCGGCGCCATACTGGCCGCGATCTGCATACCGCTTTTCCGAAGAGACGATACGCTCGAATCGACGATCATCGAGGAAACCGAATGGGACCTTCTTCAGCGAAAGAAAGATGTCGTTCTCGGCAACATTCAGGATCTTGATTTCGAATACAAGTGCGGCAAGCTCTCGGAAGAGGATTATCAGAAGATCCGAGGAGAGATGAGCGCCGAAGCGGCGGTGGTGTTCCAGGAGATCGATAGTATCGAATCTTCGAAGGATCTCGACGCGCTGATCCGTCGCGAGGTGTCGGCACGTAAGAACAAAACCAAAACCGGTTCCCCCACGGCCGTCTGCCCTTCCTGCCGTGCCCAGAATTCACCCACAAACAAATTTTGCGCGGAGTGTGGGGCGAAATTGAAGCATTGATGACTTCCCTGACGCTGCTGCTCCTGCTGCAAGACAACCCACGACCGATTGAAGTGCCCAATGCCATGGGCGCCCATACATGGTTTATCATCCTCGCCGTAGGCGCCTTTCTTGCATGGAGCATCAGCTATTCCCTGCAACTGCACAAGGAAGCCCTGGAGCGCAAGAAAGGCCGCGCAGAGCTCAGCCGCCAGCGAGATGGTCTGCTGGATCAGATTGCAGAGCTGGAAACACAGAAGGAAGCGGAAAGCATCACGGACAAGAAGTACAAACAAGAGCTGAAGGAATTGAAGTTCCGGTTATCCAAAGTGATCGATAGACTGGGGGCGAAGTCATAGCCGCGAATGACGCCAATTACGCGAATGGATTGGCACTCGAGTCTGAAGACATCCGCAAAACGTTTGGATATTTCACGGCGCTCGGGGGTGTGACGCTCAAGGTGAAGCGCGGGGAATTCCTGGCTCTCTTCGGCAGGAACGGCGCAGGCAAGACGACTTTCCTCAAGATTGCTGCCACGCTGGTAAAGCCTACACAGGGAAGACTTCGAATCGAAGGCATCGATGTTCGCGAACAACCCGAAGAGGCGCGTCGCCGGATCGGCTTTCTGTCCCATAATACATACCTGTATCGGGATCTGACTCCCATTGAAAACCTGAGGTTCTTTGGACGCCTCTATGGCGTTCAGGACCTGGACGAGCGCATTCACAGCCTCATCGATCGTGTGGGCCTGCAGCGAAGGGCATCCGATCCCGTCCGGTCTTTCTCCCGAGGGCTGCATCAGCGGCTGGGCGTGGCCCGCGTCATGCTTCACGATCCTTCGCTGATCCTGCTGGACGAGCCCTACACGGGACTCGACGCCAATGCCGTCGACACGCTCAATCAGATGCTCGATGAAGCGATCAGCGCGGGCAAGACTATCATTCTGACCACTCACGATCTCGAACAGGGCCTCCGCGCGGCGAGCCGAGCCATCATCATCGACCGCGGGAAAATTGTTTTCACCGGTGATGCCAGGGACCCGGCAACGCGCGACGCCTATAGCCAGTACATTCGTGTGGGAGTGACTCCATGAAGTCCATGTCCGCAATCATCTTCAAAGACATCGTGATCGAGATGCGGAACAAGGAGTCGATCACTTCCATGCTGATGTTCGGCGTCCTGGTCCTCGTGGTTTTCCAGTTTGCGTTCGAAACGATCAACGTTGAACGCGGACTGCTTGCCCCTGGAACCCTGTGGGTCGCGTTCTCGTTCGCGGCCATTCTTGGGCTGAACCGGTCGCTCGCGATGGAAATCGATAACGATTGTCTCCAGGGTCTTCTGTTGGCTCCGATCAGCCGAGGCGAGCTCTATCTTGGGAAGGTGGCCAGCAACTTCATTTTCATGATGATTGCCGAGGCGATTGTGCTTCCGCTATTCGTGGTCTTCAACAACCTGGACTTCAACCTGAAATTTCTGGAGGTCGCCGCAATTGCTTGCCTCGGCACGCTCGGCATCGCTTCGATTGGCACAATCCTCTCGACCATATCGGCGAACACGCGAATAAAAGAGGTGATGCTGCCGGTACTGCAAATACCGCTAACGGTTCCCGTCATCATTGCTTCGGTGGAAGCGACGCGCGAAGTGCTGACCGGTGACACGCGGGGAATCTCCTCTTGGCTATATGTTTTGGCGGGGTTTATTATTGTTTACCTGACCGCGTCCTATCTCGTGTTTGAATTTGCCGTGGAGGAATAACGTGAAGCTGAAAGTTCTTGCGATACTTACGCTTGTTTCGATGCTTACCGCCCTCTACATGATCTTCCTCTACGCTCCGAGAGAGGCTTTGCAGGGCGACGCGCAGCGGATCTTTTATATACACGTTCCGCTGGCGATCTCAGGCTATGTCTCGGCATTCCTCCTGTTGATCGGCGTCATCGGTTTCTTCAGGACTGGCGATCTGAAGTGGGACCGCTTCGGTGAAACCGCGGCGGCACTGGGCGTCACCTTCATCAGCGCACAGTTGATTACCGGAAGCCTGTGGTCCAGACCCATCTGGGGCCCATGGTGGGTTTGGGATGCCCGAACAACACTTCAATTGGTTCTGGATCTGATCTTTATCGCTTATTTCATGCTGCGCTCGTACTTGCCGGATCCTCAAAAAAGGGCCAAGCTGTCCGCCGTCTTTGGCCTGCTGGGAATGATCGACGTCCCGATCAACTATTTGTCGATATACCTGGTCCGGACTCAGCATCCCCAGGCTGTTGTCAGTCCGGGAGGAGGCGGTGTGTCTCCGGAGATGGGCCTGACTTTGACTGTGTCCTTCACCGCTGTCGGGCTTTTGTATGCCTATCTCTTCAACCGGCGACTGGCCATAGCGAAGGTTGAAGAAGAGGTCGACTATCTCGAGCAGGTCGTATTGGCTCATGAATAGGGGTTTGATGTTTGCGTTCGCGGCTTACGGCGCGGTCTTCACTGTGATTTTCGTTTTCCTCTGGATGATGATTTCCCGCCAAAACCGGATCGAAAAGAAGCTGGAACAGATTAAGAACCAGTTGAAGGATCGGAACGCGGGCTAAAGCCCGCGACTACATTGAAGATTCAGATTGCCCCAAATGTAGTCGCGGGCTTTAGCCCGCGTTATTCCCCACCTCCGGAAACGTCTCCACAAACTTCTCCGGCAACTCCGTCTTCACCGGGATATCCAACTGCGCTCTCAGCATCACGGCGTTGGCAACGGCCTTCGCGCCGGGATGATTGTTGAAGAAGACGTAGGCGCGCTGAATTTCCTTGTCTTCGAGGATGGATTTCAGGCGTACGGCATAGGGCTCGAGCTCTTCCGCTTTATACAGATAATCGTACCGCTCGTTGCGATGCTCGTGTCTCCACCACTTTTCGAACTTCCGGCCGTGCAATCTCAAGTAGAGTAGCCGGCCTGGCGCAACTTCGAAATCCTGACGGATCGAATCTTTGAATTTCGGCTCGTCGATGAAGGCCGGAGCGGCGTTGAATTCCTGAAGCGTTGGCAGCACATCTCCCCAGGATAAGTGCCGCAGCTCGACGGCTTTGGGATAATCGGCAAAGATTTCCAGCAGCGACTTCAGTCGATCCATTGTTTCCGGCGTGTGTTTGAAGCTGGCCGGAAATTGAAAAAGGATGCACCCGAGCTTGTCCGCCTCAGCGAGCGGGAGGAGTCCGGCTTTGAATTCCTCCACTTCCTCGGCAGTCCACGGATCCTTCTTGTGGGTGAATTGTTGCCACACTTTTACTGTGAATTCGAAATCATCCGGTGTCCGGCGTGCCCAGCCCTCGGCTGTCTTCGGGTTGCACGGCCGGTAGAAAGTGGAGTTGATTTCGACGACGTTGAAATATCTGGAGTAGAACTTCAATTCGTCAGTCCTGGTTAGCGGATAAAACACTCCAGTCCACGAGCCCGGACCGCTGGACGGCGGATAACTCCATCCGCTGGTTCCGATTCTAAGTGTCCCTGTATTATCCTTGGGCTCGATGAAAAGACTGCTCGCTATTGGTTCTTTGCTCTTTTTCGTATCCACGGCCTATGTTGGCTATATTTTGGCCACGCTTCCCGATATTCAGGCGCTCAAATCGAAGAACCCATCCGTCACGGCCTTGATGGAGCAGCGGGCCGACGAGAAGAATACGACTGCCCGGCCCATTCGGACATGGGTATCGTATAACAACATTTCACCACACCTTCGAAACGCCGTTTTGATCGCGGAAGACAGCGGGTTCTTTCAACACACCGGATATGACCTCGAACAAATCAAGGAATCGGCGAGGAGGAACTGGCGTGAGGGAGGATTCTCGCGCGGGGCAAGCACGATCACGCAGCAACTGGCGAAAAATTTGTATCTCTCAACATCCAAAAACCCGCTGCGGAAGATCCGGGAATTCTTTATCGCTCAGGAGATAGAGCGGAACCTGTCCAAGTTTCGGATATTTGAGATCTATCTGAATGTGATCGAGTGGGGAGACGGCATCTACGGCGTTGGGCCCGCCGCCCAGGCGTATTTTGGAAAATCCGCCTCGCAGCTCCTGCCTGAAGAGGCTGCAATACTGGCAGCGATGATTCCCAATCCCCGGCGATACACTCCGGCACGCAACCTCAAGTATCTGGAAAAGCGGAAGGCCGAAATCCTCAGCCGGCTTTCACGATGGAACTACCTCGATAAGGACGAGTACGAAGCGGCGCGGGTCAGGCCGGTCGTCTTCCGGCAGGTTTCACAGGTTCACTAGGCACGGGCTTCTTTTTGTGATCAAACACGATCAGGGCGATAAAAGCCATACACATGACGATGTCGCCCACTACGACTGCAAGCGTGAAATTATCCATAGATCGGGGAGTATACCTGAAAGCGAACGCGGGCTAAAGCCGCGACTATATTAGGGGACAACGTTCAGCGGCCATGTAGTCGCGGGCTTTAGCCCGCGTTTGTCAAACTGTGAATCCACCCGGCTCGTCCGGATCGTCGACGCCAAGGTCGGACTCCTCTTCCTCCAGCTCATCCTTCGCCACCGGACTGAAGAACGCATCGACCAGCTCCTGGGCCTGTTCCGCATCCGCCGGCTTCACCCAGATCCGGATTTCGTCCAGGTCCGACTCGGTTGGCAATGGGATCGAAGTCGCATCACCCTGAAGTGTGCATTCGATGCCATTGTTGCGGAGCAGCTCCTCGATCATTTTCGCTTCAGTGGGTCCACTGGTTGCGATCATCTCCAGGGCTTCATCATCAGGCAGATCTTTTTCATTCATCATGATGCCTCCTCTCACCGATCAGCTCTGCATAGGTTCGACGGACAAAATCACTTTCCGAATATCCGAGCTTTTCGGCAAGCTTGATAATCTCCTCGTCCGAAGGACCTTCAACCTCGAGGTAATTCCCTGCTTCGGTCTCGTCCAGCGAGATGCTGAAACCGTCCTTCTCGAAAACTGTGCGGTACTTCGAATACTCGGTCCTGACCTTAAAGCCGACTTCTTCGAGAATGCGCAGCAAGACATCCGCGTCTTCCATCCTGCACTCGATCTCCTCGCGATGTTTCAATTTCGAAGACGCGGAGATCGGACCCTTGTAGGTGACAGTCTGGCCGGAAGGTGTTTTGCGGATCCGCAGGAGTTTGCCCTGCGTCTGCAGGGTCGCGGACGTGTCATCAAGAAGAAAGTTTCTTTCGCGATGCCTGCCGAGTGAAATGCGGAAACCCAGCTTGCGAAGCTTCTCGGTAATGGCTTTGGTATCCTTGACGACAAATTTGATTTCAATCTCTTCCATGCGGCCGTTTCTCGAAGACCTGCCCGATGGTTTTCACCATACTTTGATTATACGCCCGCCGAATTTCTGTTAGACTCTTGCCGCTATGCGCTGTGTTATTGCGAGCTTGCTGCTCCTGGCCGCCCCGCTGCAGGGGCGCGCATGGGGCGAAAAAGGCCACGCCATGATCAGCCGGCTGGCAATCGAAACCGCGGCGCCCAGGTTGCCTGAGTTCATGAATGCGAGCCGCGGCGAGCTCATCTATAACTCGAATGAGCCGGATCGCTGGCGGGAAGAAGCACATTCGCCGATGAACCTGGCCCAGCAAGCCGATCACTTCTTCGATTCCGAATTGTGGGGACCTATTCCGACTATTGAACCGGACCGCTACCAGTTCATGGAAAAGGTTGCGGCGAAGAAAGTGGAGCTCGTGAAGGTCGGGTACCTTCCTTATGCCATCGTCGAAAACTATGGCCGCCTCGTCAACGCATTCCGGAATTGGAGCCGCGCGAAGACGTCCGCCGATCGCGAGGCGACTCGGCAGAATGCGGTTGTGTATGCCGGAATTCTAAGCCACTACGTCGGCGATGGTTCGCAGCCGATGCATTTGAGCATTCATTACAACGGCTGGGTCGACGATAAGCCGAACCCCAGGAACTACACAAAAGACCGCCGGCTCCACAGCCGCTATGAAGCGGCTTATGTTAATAGCGCCATCGAAGCCCCCAGTGTCCGGCCGAAGGTCCAGCCGCTGCGACGCATTAACGATGTCTTCGAGTCGATCAAGCAGTATCTGACGCAAAGCTTCGCCGAACTCGAACCGATGTACGAACTGGAAAAGACCGGCGAATTCAACCCCGAACAGCCGCGGCCGAAAGGCACGGAATTCATTTCCTCAGAACTCGCTCGAGCAGCCGGCATGCTCGCCGACCTCTGGTATACGGCCTGGATCGAAAGCGGAGAGCCCGTCCCGAAGCAATGACCCCTCGTGAGGTGATTCAGAAGAAGAGGGACGGCGCTGCACTCACCCAGGAAGAAATCGCTTTCTTTATTCGCGGATACATGTCATCCCAGGTCGCGGATTACCACGTTTCCGCATGGTTGATGGCAGTTTATCTGAACGGCATGACCATGCAGGAGACCCTGGCGTTGACGCGCGAGATGCGCGACTCCGGTAGGGTCCTGGACCTTTCTTCGATTCCCGGCAAGAAGGTCGATAAGCACAGCACGGGCGGTATCGGCGACAAAACCTCGCTGGTCGTTGCCCCGATTGCGGCAGCCTGCGGTGTCACCGTACCGATGATCACGGGCCGCGCGCTCGGGCATACGGGCGGGACTCTGGACAAACTGGAGTCCATTCCCGGTTTTAATCCGAAGCCGTCGGCCGAGAGAGTTGTGGAAATCCTGAAAAGCAGCGGCGCCGTCATCATCGGACAAACGGATGACCTTGCGCCCGCAGACCGCCGTATCTATGCCTTGCGCGACGTGACAGCCACTGTCGAGTCTATTCCTCTGATTACGGCAAGTATCCTGAGCAAGAAACTCGCGGCCGGCATCGATGGCCTTGTAATGGATGTAAAGACGGGATCCGGCGCATTTATGCCTACACTGAAGATGGCGAACGCGCTTTCCCGCTCGCTCGTGGATGTTTGCCGCGCGATGAAGACCCGGATCGTCGTCCTGATCACCAGTATGCACCAGCCATTGGGACGCGCCATCGGAAACGCGCTTGAAGTCCGCGAATGCATCGATTTTCTGCAGGGCAGGACGCCGGAAGACCTGGAAACGGTGTCGATTGCTCTCGCTGCACACATGATCCGTCTAAGTGGAAGGACCAGATCTGTCGAACAGGCCTCTAAACTGGCTTATGAAGCAGTGTCAAGAGGTGAAGCAGCAAAACGATTTCGCGCGATCATACGCGCGCAGGGAGGGGACGAGCGGGTCGTCGAGAACCCCGATCTGTTACCCAAAGCCGCTCATGTTGAAGGGTTTCGCGCCCGGGTTGCAGGCTTCGTGACCCGGTGCGACGCTAAACTGCTGGGATTGGCCTCCAATGCGCTTGGCGCCGGCCGAAATCGCGTCGACGACGTCATCGATCCCGCTGTCGGGCTCTATATGGAAAGAAAGCTCGGGGATCGCGTCAGTCGAGGCGATGTGCTGTGCCAGATTCATTGGAATGACAAGAAACGATTGGGCGATGCCTTGGCCCTCATCGAACAGGCTTTCGAGATCAAGGCCCGGCCGGTAAGGAACCGGCCGGTGATCCACGCT
>QHXD01000171.1 GCA_003223895.1 Acidobacteriota bacterium | reverse complement strand
TGTTCTGTGCGAGCTATCGAAGGTCAACGCCGAGAAACTGGAGTCTTTACTTCCGCACAGCCAATGCCTCCCACTGCAAGCGGCGCAACAAGACAATATTGCGCAGCGCTACAGCGACTACGCGCTCGCGTGTTTCGAACGGATCCAGGCGATTCTGCCTGTAGCGGCGGTCTATGACCGCCGAGGATCCAGGCTCGACGATGTCCGGCGGTCACAGACCGCCGCTACAGTAAGCAAGGCGCTCGTCCAGATTGTCATCGCCGACCATCAGGAGCAAGTGCTGCTGGCGGGTCTGTTGGGATTGCTGAAGACCGCCGCGCTGGAGAATCCGCAGTTCATCGGCCAACTCATCCTCGCCACGCCGGAAATCACGACCGAAGAACTGGCCAAGCATCTGCAGGAAGAGAAGAGCCGCGGTCTGGATCCCCTGATCAAATGTGAACACGGTGCGCGGCAGGCCTTGCGTTGGCAAGAAGTAGCGGCAGAGGCGGAAAAGCCACCGATCGCGTTCAAAGATAACGGTGTCTACCTGATCACCGGTGGGCTCGGCGGCCTGGGCGTTCTCTTTGCCAAAGAGATCCTCGAGCAGACGCACGGCGCGCGGGTGGTGCTTACGGGGCGCTCGGCATTAACCGAGGAAAAGCAAGCTTTGTTAGACGGATTGTCTGCGCAAAGCGAGCGAGTGAGCTATCGGCAACTGGATCTCGGCGACGTCGATCAGGTCCATCAGCTCATAGCCGCCATCAAAAACGAGTATGGACAGCTCACCGGCATCCTGCACAGTGCCGGGATGATTGCGGATCACTTCATCCTGAACAAGACCAACACCAATTCAGCGAGGTGCTCGCGCCGAAAGTCACCGGTACGTACAACCTGGACCAGTCCACCCGGGACGTTGAGTTGGATTTCTTCGTGCTGTTTTCGTCCATCGCTGGGGCGATGGGGAATCTGGGGCAAGCCGATTACGCGACGGCGAATGGTTTCATGGACCAGTTTGCGGCGTATCGCAATCGGCAAGTGGCCGCAAAAGAACGGTACGGGCGCACGCGGTCGATCAATTGGCCGTTGTGGCAAGCCGGCGGGATGGGTATCGATCCGGCGAGCCAGGAACTGCTGCAACAAACCACCGGCATGCAGCCCATGCGGACGGCGACCGGCATGGAGGCCTTCCATCGCAGTCTGGCGTTGCCCTACGACCAGACAATGGTCGTGGAAGGTGATCTCGCGCAGATACGCCGCGTTTTGCTTGACGGCCCCGCGGTGCCGGCCGAACCGCAAGTGGAACAACCGGTGGCCGCTGCCGAGATCGATGCGGAGAGCCTTGCAGAGAAGACACAGGAGCACTTGCGCAAGCAATTTTCGGGACTGTTGAAACTGGCGTCTCACAAGATTGATCCGCACGCCGCGTTGGAAACGTACGGGATTGACTCCATCCTGGCGATGAAGCTGACGAACCACCTGGAGAAGACGTTTGGTTCGCTCTCCAAGACCCTGTTCTTCGAATACCAAACGATCCGCGAGTTGGCCGAATACTTCATCGCGCATCATTCCACGCAATTGACCGCGCTTTTGGCTCCGGCCGCGAATCGCCGTGGCGAGGCCGTAACGTCGGCCGCGCCGGCGCCGGCCGCTGTCCAAACCAGGCGCACCTCGAACCGGCGGTTCAACCGTCTGCGGAGCGTTGTCCCCAGCCCGACAACGGAATCCGATCCGATCGCCATTATCGGATTGAGTGGTCGCTATCCCGAAGCGGTCAATATCGAGGCCTACTGGCACAATCTCCGCGAGGGCATGGATTGCATCATTGAAGTTCCCAGGGACCGATGGGACTGGCAGGAATACTTCACTGAGGACCGCAGTAAGACCGGACACCATTACAGCAAGTGGGGTGGCTTCATTGCCGGCGTCGATGAATTCGATCCGTTGTTTTTCAATATATCGCCTCTTGAAGCAGAACTCGTAGACCCGCAGGAGCGTCTGTTTTTGCAGCATGCGTGGATGGCGGTCGAAGACGCGGGATACACCCGGGCGCGCCTGCAGGTGCCGCACGACCAGGATCTGGCGGGCCAGGTTGGTGTGTATGTCGGCGTGATGTACAGCGAATACCAGCTGTTCGGCGCCGAAGCCAGTGCGCGAGGCAAACGCCTGGGAATTCCCGGCAGCACGGCCAGCATTGCCAATCGCGTGTCGTATGCTTTCAATCTGCATGGCCCCAGCGTGACGCTGGATACCATGTGTTCTTCTTCCTTAACCGCCATTCATTTCGCCTGCCAGGATCTGAAACTGGGGCGAACCAGCCTGGCAATTGCCGGCGGAGTCAACGTCAGCATTCATCCCAATAAATACCTGGTGCTCAGCGCCGGGCAGTTCATCTCCGGTGACGGTCACTGCCAAAGCTTCGGCGAAGGCGGCGACGGGTATATCCCCGGCGAAGGAGTGGGGGTGGTCGTACTGAAACGACTCTCCGAGGCAAAGAGGGACGGCGATCACATCTACGGCATCATTCGAGGCAGCGCCCTCACTCATGGCGGCAAGACCAATGGCTACACGGTCCCGAACCCGCAGGCGCAAACCAGTGCGATCAGCCGGGCATTAGCGGAATCCCATACCGATGCTCGGCACATCAGCTACATCGAAGCCCATGGCACGGGCACGAAGTTGGGCGATCCGATCGAGATTGCGGCGCTGAGCAAAGCCTTTAATCAATATACCCAGGACACCGAATTTTGCCTGATCGGATCGGCCAAATCGAACATCGGTCATTGCGAATCCGCCGCCGGAATCGCGGGGCTGACCAAAGTCCTGCTGCAAATGCAGCATCAGCAGATTGTTCCTTCGCTGCATTCGGCGCAGCTGAATCCGCATATCGATTTCCCCAGGAGTCCGTTTGTCGTCAATCAGTCGTTGAGAACCTGGGAGCAACCGGTGATCGACGGCCGGAAGCTCCCACGCCTCGCGGGGATCTCGTCGTTCGGCGCGGGCGGATCGAATGCCCACATGATCGTCGAGGAATATCAGCCACTGGTTCAGGAGCCGACGACTGTTCCAACGGTCGTGATCCTGCTTTCGGCGAGGACCGCGGAGCAACTGCAGCAGAAAGCGCGTGATCTTTTGGATTTTGTTCGGGCACGGCTGAATACCATCGATCCTGTTGCCATGGCCTATACCCTTCAGGTGGGTCGAGAGGCGATGGAAGAGCGCCTGGGCTTCATGGTGAGCTCGGCCGAACAACTGGCAGACAAGCTTCAAGCCTATCTGGCCGGCGAGCAGGATATCGAGGACACGTATCAAGGACAGGTGAAACGCAACAACGATGCCCTGTCGGTGTTCAGCACCGATGTCGACCTCCAACAAACGGTCGACCGATGGATCGCCAACACGAAACTCTCCAAGCTGCTGGCCCTGTGGGTCAAGGCCCTGGAAGTTCAGCCTGCCCACGTATCCGTTTGCCAGAGAGCGCTACCGGATCGATACAGCGGCGGGCGGGCACGCGGCCGCCAAAGGCGTCGCAACCGCTGTCCTTCACCCGTTGCTGCACAGCAATACGTCCGATCTGAACGAGCAACGCTATCGCTCGACGTTTACCGGAGAAGAGTTCTTCTTAGCCGATCATCAGGTGAAGGCGGACGGGCGCACCGGTCAGAAGGTGCTGCCGGGCGTGGCGTATCTGGAGATGGCGCGGGCGGCGATCGAGCAGGCATTGCCTGCGCGGCCGGAATCGACGGTCCTGGAGCTGCACAACACGGTCTGGGTGCAGCCAGTCATTGTTTCGCGGGTCAGCGAGAGCAAGCAAGTCAGCATCGCCTTATCGGTGAACGACAACGAGCAGATCGACTACGAAATCTACAGCCAGGACGCGGACCAGGAGATCGTCCATTGCCAGGGTCGCGCGGTGTTCTGTCGTGAACCGGCGCCGGCGAGGCTCGATAGCGAGCAGCTCAAGGGGCAGATGGGGCAGGGCAAGCTGGAGCCGGACAGTGTTTACACAACGTTTGCCCGGATGGGACTTGTCTATGGGCCCTCGTTTCAAGGAATCACCGCGATCCATCGAGGCAGTGGCCAATTATTGGCGCAGCTGCGGCTGCCTAAGACGGTGGCGGACAACTCACGAGACTATGTCCTTCATCCGAGTTTGATGGACAGTGCGCTACAGGCTTCGATTGGATTGATCGAGGGTGGACCCGAATCCAACCAGCCGCGATTGCCGTTCGCGCTGGAAGCGTTGCGCATCGTATCGCCCTGTACACCGGAGATGTTCGCCTGGGTGCGTTACGCGCCGGGCAGTCAGGCGGCGGACAACGTCGTCAAGCTGGATATCGATCTGTGTGATGAGTACGGGCGTGTCTGTATACAGATGCACGGATTTTCTTCGCGAGTGCTGGGCAAAGGGGGCGATCAGGCGACAGGGAGTCTGATTGCAACTCCGGTCTGGCAAGCAAGCGTTGAGGCCTCCACTGACGCCCATAAGCGCGAATTCGCGGAACACCACGTGATTCTGTGTGAGCTCTCTGTAGGGGCGGTCTATGACATCGCGGGCGGTCATAGACCGCCCCTACAGTGCCTGGCACTGGAAGCGGGTCAACACAAGATGATTGCGCAACGCTACAGCGAGTACGCGCTCGCGTGCTTTGAGCGGATCCGTACGATCCTTCAGGGGAAGCCCCAAGGCAAGGTCCTCTTCCAGGTTGTCATCGCCGACCATCAGGAGCAAGTGCTGCTGGCGGGTCTGTCGGGATTGCTGAAGACGGCGGCGCTGGAAAATCCGCAGTTCATCGGCCAGTTGATCCTCATTCCGGCCGGCATGATGGCCGATGAACTCGGCCGGCACTTGCAGGAAGAGAAGATCGGCGGGCTGGATACGCTGATCAAGTATGAACAGGGCACGCGGCAGGTCTTACGTTGGCAAGAGGTACCGGCCGACCCGGACAAGGCACTGATCGCGTTCAAAGATCACGGTGTCTATCTGATTACTGGTGGGCTCGGCCGCCTGGGCCGTATCTTTGCCAAAGAGATTCTCGCGCAGACCCGAGCGGCGCGGGTTGTCCTGACGGCGCGCTCGGCATTAAGCACCGAAAAACGGGCTCTCTTAGACGGATTCTCCGCACAAGCCGGTCGGTTGAGCTATCGGCAAGTGGATCTCGGCGATCCCGATCAGGTCAAGCGACTCATCGCCGCCACTCAAGACGAGTTCGGGCAGCTCACCGGCATCTTTCACAGTGCCGGGATGACTGCGGATAACTTCATCCTGAAAAAGCCAAGCGGCCAATTCAGCGAGGTACTCGCGCCGAAAGTCACCGGCACGTTCAACCTGGACCAGGCCAGCCAGGACGTTGAATTGGATTTCTTCATGCTGTTTTCTTCCATCGCCGGTGCAATGGGGAATGTGGGGCAAGCCGATTACGCGACCGCGAATAGTTTCATGGACCAGTTTGCGGCGCACCGCAATCGGCAGGTGGCCGCGAGGCAGAGGCACGGGCGCACGCGGTCGATCAACTGGCCATTGTGGCAAGACGGCGGGATGGCTCTCGACCTGGCGAGCCAGGAGCGGCTGCAACAGACCACTGGGATCCAGCCGATGCAGACGGCCACGGGAATGGAGGCTTTCTATCGAAGCCTGACGTGCTCTTACGATCAGATTCTGGTCGGGGAGGGTGATCTCATTCAGATGCGCCGCGCATTGCTTGCCGGTCGGCCGATTCAGCCGGAAGTGTCACGCAGTGCTTCCGAGACAGATGCTGCGGAGATCGACCGTGACTGCCTGGTAGAAAAGACCGAAGACTATTTGCGCAGAGAGTGTTCGGAACTGCTGAAACTGCCCGCCCAGAAGATCGATCCACAAGCGGCGTTGGAGAAATACGGGATCGACTCGATCCTGGCGATGAAGCTGACGAGCCAGTTGGAGAAGACGTTTGGTTCGCTCTCCAAGACGTTGTTCTTCGAATACCAAACCATTCGTGAGTTGACCCAGTACTTTATCCAATCTCATCCGACGCGATTAGCGACATTGTTTCCGGCAACGGACAATGGCAATGGCCAGATAAAACCCTCGGCCATGCGGCCTCAAACCCTACCACCCGCGCAAACCAAGCCGATCTCGAACCGGCGTTTCAGCCGTCTGCGGAGTGCCGCCCCCAGCCCGACAACGGAATCGGATCCGATCGCCATCATCGGACTGAGCGGGCGCTATCCGGAAGCGCTCAACATCGAAGCTTATTGGGACAATCTGCGCGAGGGGAAGGATTGCATCATTGAGGTGCCCAGGGAGCGCTGGGACTGGCGGGAGTACTTCAGCGACGATCGCAGTAAGAGCGGGCACCATTACAGCAAGTGGGGTGGCTTCATTGCCGGCGTCGACGAATTTGATCCGCTGTTTTTTAACATCTCACCCAAAGAAGCAAAATACATCGATCCTCAGGAGCGCCTGTTTTTGCAACATGTCTGGATGGCGATCGAAGACGCCGGGTACACCCGCGCGAGCCTGCAGGTGCCTTACGAGCAGGATCTGGAGAGCCAGGTCGGTGTGTACGTCGGCGTGATGTATAGCGAGTACCAGTTGTTCGGCGCCGAAGCCAGTATGCAGGGCAAACGCAAGGGAATCGCCGGCAGCGTCGCCAGCATCGCCAATCGCGTGTCGTACGCCCTCAACCTGCATGGCCCCAGCGTGACCCTGGATACCATGTGTTCTTCTTCCTTAACCGCCATTCATTTCGCTTGCCAGGATTTGAAGCACGGGCGAACCAGCCTGGCGATTGCCGGCGGAGTCAACGTCAGCATTCATCCCAATAAATACCTGGTGCTCAGCGCCGGACAATTCATCTCCAGTGACGGCCACTGCCAGAGCTTTGGCGAAGGCGGCGACGGGTATATTCCCGGCGAAGGCGTGGGAGTCGTCGTACTGAAGCGACTCTCCGAGGCCAAAAGAGACTGCGACCACATCTACGGCATCATTCGAGGCAGCGCCCTCACTCATGGCGGCAAAACCAACGGTTACACAGTTCCGAATCCTCAAGCGCAGGCCGGTGCGATCAGCCGGGCACTGGCCGAATCCCATATCGACGCGCGGCACATCAGCTACATCGAAGCGCATGGCACGGGGACGAAGTTGGGCGACCCGATCGAGATTGCGGCGCTGAGCAAAGCCTTTCATCGATACACGCAGGACACCGAATTTTGTTTGATCGGGTCGGCGAAATCGAATATCGGCCATTGCGAATCCGCCGCGGGTATTGCGGGGCTGACTAAAATCCTGCTGCAAATGCAGCATCAGCAGATTGTGCCGTCGCTGCATTCGGCGGAGTTGAATCCGCATATCGATTTCCCCAACAGTCCGTTTGTCGTCAATCAGACGTTGAGACCATGGGAGCAACCGGTGATCGACGGCCGGAAACTGCCGCGCATCGCAGGGATCTCGTCGTTCGGCGCGGGCGGGTCGAATGCCCACATGATCGTGGAGGAGTATCAGCCGCCGGTGCAACAGTCGATGGCTGTTGCGAACGTGGTCATCCTGCTCGCGGCAAGAACGGCCGAGCAACTGCAGCAGAAAGCCGGTGACCTCTTAAATTTTGTTCGTGCACGGGTGGGCACCATCGATCTGGCGGCCATGGCCTATACGCTGCAGGTCGGTCGGGAAGCGATGGACGAACGCCTGGGCTTCGTGGTGAGCTCTGCCGAACAACTTGTAGAAAAGCTTCAAGCGTATCTGGCGGGCGAGGAAGGAATCGAACACGCGTATCAGGGAAACGTGAAACGCAACAAAGAAGCCCTGTCGTTATTCAGTACCGATGCCGACTTGAAAGACGCCATCAACAAATGGATCGCCGGCGGGAAACTCTCCAGGCTGGCGGACCTGTGGGTCAAGGGCCTCGAGTTGGATTGGAGCAAGCTTTACGGCGAGAGCAAGCCGCAACGCATCAGTCTGCCGACGTATCCGTTTGCCAAAGAGCGGTACTGGATTGATACGGCGGCGGGCGGGCCGGTGGCCGCCAAAGGCACCGCAACCGCGGTACTTCACCCCTTGCTGCACATCAACACCTCTGACCTCAGCCATCAAAGCTACAGCTCAACGTTTAGCGGAGAAGAATTCTTCCTGAAAGGCCATCAAGTGGATGGTCAAAGAATTTTTCCTTCGGCGGCTTATCTGGAGATGGCCCGGGTTGCGGTGGAAAAAGCCGCGCGGACTTCTCCAGAGACGCTCCTGGAGTTGCGCAATATAGTTTGGGGGCCGCCGATCGTCGTCACCGACAAGACGCAAGTCAGCATCGCGTTGTCGGCGAACGACCACGACCAGATCGACTACGAGATCTATAGCCAGGATGCTGAACAGGAGATCGTCCATTGCCAGGGTCATGCGGTCTTGAGTCGCCAACCCACGCCGGCCAAACTCGATCTCGAGCAGCTCAAGGGACAAATGGGGCAGGGGCAGGTATTGGCACGCCTGCGGCTGCCGAGTACCGTAGCGGACACGTCGGGAGACTATGTCCTTCATCCAAGCTTGATGGACGGCGCCCTGCAGGCGGGTGTGGGGTTGATCGACGACTCGTCGGAACGTGCCGGCCAGCCACGATTGCCGTTTGCCCTGGAATCGTTACGCATCGTGTCGCCGTGTACCCCACAGATGGCCGCATGGGTGCGTTACGCGCCGGGCAGCCAGGCGGGGGACAAGGTCGCCAGGCTGGATATCGATCTGTGTGATGAGCGGGGAAATATCTGTGCGCAGATGCGAGGCGTAAGCTGGCAGCCGGCGTCATTGGATGTCGTCGAACCGGTCATTGATCAATCGGCACCGGTGCGCAGAGAAATCGTATTTGTCGATAAACAGGCGAGCCCCGTGCCGGTTGAGCGGCAAAGGCCGGTGGCTATTTCATTAGCGGCACCGAGTGCGCTTGTTTCGGCGGCAGTATCTTCTTCCCAAGGAAGGGCACCGATTACTCTCTCGAGCGCGACATCTGGCGTGTCTTCTGTCCGGTTGTACGACGATGGGCACGGCATCTTCTCAATCGACATCGCCGCATCCGCAGGCAGCACTACGCGAGCCACGGACATCATTGCCCACGTGCTGCAGGCCCGGGACAGGGTGCAACAGGAGGCGTCGATCAAGGTCCTGATGATCAGGGGCGCTGAGCGCTGTTTTTTGCGCGGCGGACGGGAGGACTATAACGACGCCGTCGAACAAAAGCTGTATCAGGCCTTTGTGTCGTTTCCCTATCCTGTCATCACCGTCCTGCAAGAGGATGTGATCGGCGCCGGCTTCATGGCCGCAGCGCTGTGTGACTTCATGGTGTGCAACGAAGATGCGAGCTATGGATACACAGACGCGGAACGCCATCTTTATCCCACGCCAATCGAGGCGATTCTGTTCGGCGAGCGTTTTGGCGACGTCCGGGCACAGGACTTCTTGTACGTATCGACGCGTTCAACGGGCAAGCAACTTCGAGCGAAAGGCTGGACGTGTCCCATTCTGCCGTGGGCGCAGGTCGAGGCGTATGCACAACAATTGGCAGCGACCCTGGCGACGAAATCCCAGGATGCGTTACGTCTCTTGAAACAGCATCTGACGCGTCACCTGGTTGGCATGGTCAATGAACTGAAGCCAGTCGAGGTCGCGGCACCCGCGACAGAGGATCGGTCGGATACGCCAGCCGACCATGTGCTTGTCATCAGGTTCGGTGTTGCCGGCAAGAGCGTTGGCGAACGGGTTGCGGATATACGCCGGATTTTCGCCGAGATTCATCAGGTGCCTTACTACAAAGCCGTCGTGCTCGCCGGCGAGGATTCCGATTTTCTTCCGAGAACGGAGCAGGCCATTCCCGTGGATGTCGTGCTGGATTTTCAGCGCATAGTGGTCGAGTCGGAGATCCCGGTCGTTGCCGCGTTGACAGGGAATGTCAGAGGCAATGCCTGGCTCATCGCCCAGCTCTGCGATGCCTCTGTTTACAGCCGGCAAGGCGTTTATTCCTCTGCCGGCATCGGGCAAAGCCATCTATTCGCGCAAATGGCCGTCGCCGTCTTTGCGCATCGATTCGGCAACGAGGCCGCCAACGAAATCCTGCTGACCGGCGCTGAGTATTCGGGGGCTGAGCTCCAGCAACGCATCGGCGCCTTGAGCGTGGCGGAGCACGATCACGTGCTGCCCACGGCCGTGCAGGTGGCGGCGTCCTGGGCCAGGCTGCCGCGGGCCACCTTGGCTGCCTGGAAGAAACACGCCGCGACGAGGCTGCAGGAGAAGATTCTCAGCCTGCCGGCTGCGGCCGGATGGGAGCAGAAGGACGAAACATGTGAGCCGCTGATCGCTGCAGCGACACCTGTTGCGCTGCACTCCACAGTGGTCACCGCAACCGCGCATCCCGGCGGCATTGTCGTTGTGAAGATGGAAGACCGGCACGCGAAGAACATGTTTTCCGATGCCCTCGTGGCAGGAGTCACTGAAGCCTTCGCCCATATTCAGAAGACTCCGGCTTATAGGGTCGTGATCCTTACCGGCTACGACAGCTATTTCGCGTCGGGTGGCACCAAAGAAGGCTTGCTGGCCATCCAACAAGGCAAGGCCAAATTTACGGATTTCAAGATCTTTCAATTGCCGCTCGACTGCAAGCTGCCGGTGATCGCGGCCGTGCAGGGGCATGGCATCGGTGCCGGCTGGTCGATGGGGATGTTTGCCGACATTGTGCTGCTGAGCGAAGAAGGCCGGTATGTGAGCCCGTATATGAATTATGGGTTCACACCGGGAGCCGGTGCGACCTGGAGTCTGGCGGAAAAGCTCGGGCAGGACCTTGCACGGGAGAGCCTGCTGACGGCGCAGCCCTATTCCGGCCGGGAGTTGAAAGACAGGGGACTCCGGCTGCGCGTATTACATCGAGCCGACGTGTATCCGGCGGCGATGGCATTGGCGCAACAAATCGCGCAAGCGTCGCGCCATCGCTTGACCGGCCTCAAACAGCAGTTGACAGGATATGTGCACCAGCCGCTCGAAGAGACGTATCGACTCGAACTGGCCATGCATGAAAAAACCTTTGTAGGCCGGCCGGACACCCTGGCGCAAATTCAGAACAAGTTTTATCAGGAAATCGACACGCCGCGAGCCGGATCGCAGGAGGCTCATGTCGAAGCCGCGAACCCACCGGTGGACAGCCAGGTGCAGACCGCTGCGAACCGGTCCTTTGACAGCGATGTGCTGCGCGCCGTCTCCGCGAGCCTGAAAACGCTCCTGGCGAACGAGCTCCAGATGCGAGAGAGCGAGGTCGACGACAATGCTCAGTTCGTCGATCTCGGCCTCGATTCGATCAGCGGCGTGACATGGATTCGAAAGATCAATGAGAAGTATCAAACGTCGATCGAAGCCACGAAGGTCTACAGCCACTCGACGCTGACCCATCTCAGTCGCTACGTCAAAGAAGAAGC
>QHXD01000170.1 GCA_003223895.1 Acidobacteriota bacterium | reverse complement strand
ACGCCTTTTGGATAGAACCGAGCAGTTGATGCCCGCCGGCCCGGATCTGCTCAAAGGCAGGCACCAGCCCGAGCAGACTGCGTCTGGTGGCCTCGTCGATCAAAATTTCCGAATAACCCAAAACATGGTTGACGGGCGTCCGCAATTGATGCTGAAAATGCGCAATGCTTTCGTTTTCGGTCGATTCGGTCATAATTTTTATTTCAATAGCCGCTCCATTTTCCCCAGCAGCCGATCCAGATCGATGGGCTTGGTGTCGTAATCATCGCAACCGGCACTTAACGCCTTATCTCGATCTCCCGACATGGCGTGGGCCGTCAACGCGATCACCGGAATCGACTGGGTTTGCGTGTCTGTCTTCAGCTGACGAGTAGCATCCCATCCGTCCACCACGGGTAAGCTCATATCCATGAGGATAAGATCTGGCAACTCGGTCTTGGCTACTTGTATGCCTTGAGCTCCATCTACGGCAATCAGAACATCGAATCCGCGGCGGCTCAGCCGGCGAGAGAGCATGTCGCGGTTCATTTCGTTGTCTTCCACTAAAAGCACTCTCATTGCGAATTACAGGCTAAGAAGGGGACCTGTAGGAAGCAACATGTTTTTCTTGATAGCAGTGTCCAGGACGGCACGTTAGCAGACTTCGGCATTGTAACGGGCTTTGGTAGACGGCCAATTCACGCTCACGTTTCTGAAACCTTGAAGCCTCGGCGTTCCATGGCGCCCCAGCCGGTCTTTCCTCGTAGAGCGTCGAACAGCCCGATAGCGCGCCACAGAGTCATGAGTTGCCGGTAGCCGAAATTCTCCAGAACCGCGGCGGCCAGCAGACGCAGGACATCGGTGGGATTAGGATAGCGGCTGAGAGTGAGCTCTTCGATCAGGACCGAGCTGATGGACAGCAGCACTCCAAACGCGACCGACACCACAAAGAAAAGAGCGGCGACGGCGGGATCGATTCTGCCCGAAACGAGGCAGGTAATCGTCAACAGATACCCGGCCAGTTCGACCGCGGGGCCCAGCGCTTCGAACGCGACGAAGTAGGGAAAAGCAAAGAGCCCGAGTGCACCGTACCTGGGATTCAGGAACATCGACCGATGCAACCACAAACTCTCCACCGTGCCGCGTTGCCAGCGGTTGCGCTGGCGGTACAGCGTCCGCCACAATTCCGGCACTTCGGTCCAGCAGACGGGATGCGGAACGAACGCGATTCGGCAGGGCGCCTTTCGCGACCTCCGAAGTTCGTGGAGCCGGACGACAAGCTCCATGTCCTCCCCGACGGTACCCGTTTCAAACCCTCCTGCTTCGATCAATGCCCAGCGCCGGAACAATCCGAAAGCGCCTGAGATGAGTAACAATGAATTGAAGAAGCTGAATGCAACCCGGCCGCCAAGGAACGCCCGCAGGTACTCGATGGTCTGAAAGCGGACGAGCCACGATTTGGAAAGTCCAACCCGCGTAACTCGGCCGTCTTCCACAGTGCAGCCATTGACTACCCGGATGAGTCCTCCGACGGCCACCATTTCCGGATCAGTTAAGAACGGCCGCACGACTTCCAACAGAGAATCGGCCTCCAACAACGAGTCCGAGTCCACGGCCGCCGCCAGATCGCCACGGGCAACGTTGAGCCCGGCATTCAGCGAGTCCGCCTTGCCTCCATTGACCTTATCGACAACCACGAGGCGGATGGGATCGCGGGATTCGTACACTCCACGAACGGGTTGCGTAGGCAAACGGCCCGTGATGCGCCGGCTTGATTTATATAGACGAAATTCTTCGATCAGGATACGGAGCGTGTCGTCCTTGGAACCGTCATTGATGACGATGACCTCGTGGTTAGGATAATTCAGATTAAGCATGGCGCGGACGCTCAACCGGATGGTGGCCGATTCGTTGTAGGCCGGAGCAAGAATCGAAACCGACGGCAGGAGCGACGACTTGAACATGCCACGCATCTCGGAAACGCCCAAAGCGCTGCTGTGACGCTGGAGGGCGAAGTAGCCGAGAACCATCAGAACGAAATTGATAGCGTTGATCGTTCCGACGTAGACGATGAAGAACCATTCGATCCGGTTGTAAGCCAGACCGACGAACGGGAACCATTGCAGCAGCGTCATTCCCAATCCGTCCGGCCGATCCGGGCCTTTTCCAGGGCCTCGAGGGCCACGCTTGCGGCGTCGGGAGCTCCCATCACCACCTCTTTTTCCAGGAGCGCGAGGCCCGGCTCGCCCATCGTTGCCAATGCCCGCGCGGCGGCAACCGCGACGCGCTCGTCGGAATCCTGGAGGCGCGCCAGAAGCTGTGGAATCGCCTCTTCGATCCGGCGCTTTCCGGCTGCAACCGCTGCAGCGCGGCGGACCAGAGGCGCTTCATCGGAAATGCGGCTGACAATCTTTCCGTTAATACCATCCGTTGAGGCATAAGGCGCCGCGCGCAGGGCCACGGCCCGAACGATCGCGTCACCCGAATCAATCAGCCCCGAAACTTCCGCCACGGGCACTGCGCGTCCCCAGCCCCAGATAATGTCCAGCGCCGCAAGCACGAGCGACTTGTCGCCGGACCGCAGGACTTGGGGCAACGCCCTGGCCGCAAGAATTTGCATGTGAGGCTTGAGGTCTTCGGCTACAAGCGATCGAACAGCCGGGGTCTGCCGAAGGGCAAACTCAAAACTGCGGTGCACTTCCCTGACGTTCCCGCCGGCGACTAGCGCTCTCGATGCCATCACGCGGAGCCATTCATCGCGATCATCGAGCGCGCGCCGAAACACTCCCATTGCCTCGGGACTGCCTGTCACAGCCAGCAGTTCCAGAGCTCTCCGGCGTTTGGAGACCCGGCCGGATCGAAAGCGTTTCGTCCAACTCGCGACCAAACCCAGGTCAGCGGCCAACTTCTGAAGACGCTCGCGCTCCATTCCCCTGAGGCTTGAAAGAAAAGCGAAGAGCGAGGTCTCCACAACCTCCGGATAGCGCCGAAGAAAGAGCGCAAGCCGCTTCCTTCGATTCTCACCGTTGGCGTGGGCGGCCAGACACGACTGGATCTCAGGTGCAACTTTCATGCCCCGCCGCATCAAGAGGAGAGTGAGTGTACGGCTTACAAGAGCACCGGAAAGGATGATGGCCGCCAAAACGAACTGGACGCCCGTGAATGCAAGCGTCACGGAAAGCCCCCACTGCGGGAAATGCGGCGCCGTCACGAATCGGTTCGCCGCCCAGATCAGTATCCCGTACGCTGCAGTCACAAGAGCGGTGCTCATCCAGACGCGCGATCGGGCGCCGAAAGGCATTCTACTTACGCACCGTCAGGCTGATGCCGAAGCTGTTCTGAGTGGAGCCACTGTCCCTGCGCTGATAGGAGTAAAACGTTCCGAAGGTGAGACTTGAAACTGGCTTGAAGTCCACGCCCCCGATGAATGTATTGGCCCTGAACCGGCCCAAGCGGTCGATCGATAGCGCCGAGTAGCTCTCGTTGCCGCGAGCATAACCCGCATGCAACACCAGCGGAGCGATCTGATGGTTATAACGAACACCGAAAGACTGGGTCGCTATCCTTGAATGGCCGGGAACGTTGTCATCAGTCCATGCCGTGAAAAGGGCTGCCTGCACCCAGACCGGTCTTTCGAAGTAATACTCCATCGACGGACTGGCCACATGAACCCGTGAACTCGCAAAGCGCAGATACCGGTAATCACCACCGGTCACAATCCTCGGCCTCACATTGGCGGACAAGCCACCACTGTAATCTTCTCGGGCTACAGCGAGGGCGCCAGGCGCAATGATGGCGCCGCCCCTCAGCCACACGGATCTCGCAAAGCGGTGGGTCAGGGTGATTCCACCTCGATGCGAAACATCGCCGAATTTGTTCCATCCTTCGTAGATCAGGGCAGCCCGCGTCGCCGTACCGGTGTAGCCGGCGGATATCGATTCCACAGTCGCAGGCGACGCAAACGAAAACCGGTCCTGGCCAAAACCCAAGGACATCTCGAAACGATATACCCGCGGCTGGGCATCGATCTGGGCATTGAGCTGGCCGGCCTCGCTGTTGCTCGGCTCCGCGGCGAGCACCTTCTCGACCTGCTCCCGCGCCTCCTTCACGCGTCCCTGGTAAAACATGTTTCTGGCCAGGGCCATCCTGAGATCGACACTTTCCGGAACGATCGCCTGCGCCCTGTCGAGAAGCGCCTGTGCGGAACTGTATCGCCGCTGGTGCAGGAAGAGGTAGGCCTTTGCGATGAGGGCATCTGTGTTCCGCGGTTCCCGCTCGAGCACGGTATCGAGCGCCGCCGATCCGGTGTCATAGTCTCCCATCCAACCGGAGATTCTCCCGACCCATATAAGGTGGTCGGAATTGAGAGGATCTTCCGCGGCGAGCTGGCGGTAGAGAACGCGGGCTTCGGCGAAGCGCTGCGCCGCAACGGCCTGCTTTGCGCGCCCCTCAAGGTCTTGTGACGGAGCACCCGGCGTTCCCTGCATGAGGATCAGCGCTGCAAACAGCAATTGATTCATCGCGACTTTTGTCTCCGCGCCAACCGGCGTACACGAGCCACCAGCTCCATCGGACTGAAGGGTTTGACGACATAATCGTCCACACCGAGCCCGAAGCTTTTCATGATGTCGGTCTCCTGCTGGCGCGCGGTTAGGATGACGATTCCGCAATTCTGCGTAATCGTGTTGGCGCGGAGCGCGGCCAGTACTTGGAACCCGTCCATTTGGGGAAGGTTGACATCCAGCACAATGACGTCCGGCAGCCGCTCTTCAGCCAGTTGCACGACATTGCCGCCGTGGTTTGCGGTCCGGCACTCCATACCATGTCCCTCGAAAGTCGACCGCACAATGGCAACGATCGTCGGGTCGTCGTCGACAATGAGAACCTGAATAGGCACCTTCGAGTCGACAGGGGCAACGGGACCACCGGCGACAACGCTCCCCGCCGCGGACAGAAGCCGTTGGCACCGGATCACGATCTCTTCAGCCGTCCAGGGTTCGACGAGCAGATCGTGAATGTTTTTCCCTCCGTCAAAAGTCCCCTCGCGCAGGACCTCGTCCCCTCCCGCAAGAAGCACCGGCGCACCCGATCCTTTGAGGGATGCCGCCACTTCCTTCAGTGCCGCATTGACGATAACCATTTCAGAGGAGACAATTTTGTCCGGCGAAAGGGCGGTTCCATCAAGATCTGCCTCATCGATCGCCAAAGCTGTGGCTCCGGCTTCCTGTAGGGCCCTGATGATCCGTTCCGCATCCCGTGCGGCAAACCCGATCAGGCCGATGCGTCGCCGCTGCAACAGCCCATGTCCCCATTCCGGCAGGGCTGCTCTGCGGTGGATCCTTAACGCTCGATCGAAAAGTGCTGCAAGGTCGCGAAGTAGCCCTTCAAGTGCGGCCTTGTGGGGTTCCGGCTTCCGCAAAACACATTCGATTTCAAAGGCAATTTGGCTGATCACCGGAAAACCGAGCGTGCCTGCGGTACCTGCCCAGCGGTGGACCACCTGGCGGGCCGCATTCAAGTCCAGACCCGTAGCGTATGACTGCACCAGCAGCACGCTTTGCTGGACGCCCTCGGCAAGAAAGTTTTCGCAGATTGACGCCAGTCCATCCAGTCCGATTTCCCTGGGAACCTGAGCGCCGCCCGCAAGCGCCCTCGTCACCGCGGGGGCGATTTCCTCCAAGCTGACTGTGCTCGAAACTATCGAATTGGCGCCCATTTTTTTGGCAAGCTCTTCATCGACATTTTGCACTGTCCCTGAAGTGGTCAGGACAACCGGGATCGAAGCGAACCGCGGATTGCGGCGGACAGCTTCGCAAAATCTGAAACCGTCCAGCCGCGGCATAAGGATGTCGCTGACGATCAGATCGGGCAGGATCTGACCTGCTTTCTCCAACCCGTCGACACCGTCATTGGCGGCAACCGTTGCGAATCCCGCCTTCTCGAGAGCAATAGACACGAGCTTTCTTTGGACCGGATCGTCATCGACGACCAGCACGCTCCTCTGGCCGTTCTGCGGGCGGCGGACGGTCGAGGAAGCGGCGGCATCGAGATAGGTCCGGATCTGCCCCGGGAACGTTGCCAAGCTGATCGGCTTCGTGATGTAGCCATCACAACCTGCCGCTTCCGCTCTCTCCCTGTCACCCTTCATCGCATAGGCGGTCAGCGCAACAACAATAGCGCCTCTGGTGGAGGGATCAGCCTTCAGGCGCCTCACGACCTCAAGGCCATCCATGCCGTCCAACTGGAGGTCCATGAGCACCAGGTCCGGCCTGACCCGTGGAATCAGTTCCAGCGCTTCTTGTCCATTGCTCGCGGTATGAATCCGGTACCCGGACCGGTCGAGCATGGTCCGCGTCAGTTTGAGGTTCAGAGGATTGTCTTCAACGATGACGATGGTTTCGCCGGGCATTACATGATCCCAGTAGAGCTCTGCATTCCCTCATCTACCATTTCGAAGAATATCGCCGGGCCATCCGAAAACAAAAAAGAACATGGGCCGAACCCCGTGGTGGGCTGTCGCGTTTGCGGTCCGGTTCGGGCCATTCGCAGCCGCTCATAGCGTGCAAGCTGAGCCGGACGGTGAAAGAATGTCTTTGCTGTCAGGGATGCTCTCGCGCCGCGGGTCAGGATTGGAAACTGCAGTCGAATCACACAGCTATCGCAGCGGTCAGAAATCTACCTTTCCAATGCAAGCGCAACTAATTCGGCCGGCTCGGTCGGCGTACCGACGGTAAAGGCGATGTACTGCTTACCGTTCACCATATAGGTCATCGGCATGCTTCCCATCATGCCGGGAATCTTCACCTCGCCCAGAACGGCCCCCGTTCTTTTGTCGTAGGCGCGCACGACACCCGCTCCGCCCCAGCCTTCGCCGGCGATGAGCAACGTCTTGGTGACGAGTAGGGTGGCGTGCAAATTGATGCCGCCGGTGTTCGCCAGATTGATGCCTTTGAGCGCCGGATTCTGAGCGATGCGCGCA
>QHXD01000214.1 GCA_003223895.1 Acidobacteriota bacterium | reverse complement strand
TCGAATTCATCGTCAGCACACTGCCGGTGATCGATACAGCACCGGCTTCGAGCACGCTCATTCTTCCGCATTTCGCCGATGGAGGCGGCTGGACCACCCAGATCCTTCTGGTCAATCCCGGCAGCCAGACGATGCAGGGCACAATAGACCTCCTCGAGGAGGGCGTGCCTGCTTCGACTCCCTATTCGATTGCGCCCGGCAGTTACTACCGCTTCCAGACTTCGGGCTCTGGAACCGCTATTCGAACGGGCTCAGTTCGAATAGTCGCGGGAGCAAACGGAACTGCGCCTGCGGCGATTGCTCTCTTCTCTTTCAGAAAGGATGGCGTCACCGTAACCGAAGCGTCCGTTCTTGCGGCTCGCGGCTCGACTGTATATCGCGCCTACGTTGAAACCTCCGACAATGTCCAGACGGGGATCGCGATCGCGAATCCCGCTTCTTCTGCTATAACAGTCAACCTCGAAGCGACAACGCTCTCGGGTACGCCGGCCGGTTTTTCGGGAAGTCTCACAATTCCAGCCAATGGACACGTTTCGGCGTTCCTGGGCCAAATTCCCGGATTTGAAAGGATGACTTCGCCGTTCCAGGGCATCTTGAGGATTTCAACAAGCTCCGGCACCGGTGTTGTTGTCGCCGGTTTGAGAGGACGTACCAACGAGCGGGGCGATTTTCTGATCGCCACGCTTCCAACCGTGGACGAAACAACACCAGCCCCGAGGTCGGACCTGGCCTTTCCTCACTTCGCCGAAGGCGCCGGCTACAGCACGCAATTCATTCTCATCAGCCCTGCATCAACCCCATCTCTGACAGGCGTTCTGCGGCTCTTCGACCAAACGGGATATCCTGTCAGCGCGTGGTAGACTCCACTGTCTGGAGGTACCACAAATGAACGGGTCCGATCTCATCCACATGGTCGAATACGACGAATGGGCCACAAACCAACTCGTCGACGCGGCCGCAAAACTCGATCCCGCAGGCTTCCGAAAGGATCTGGGCACGAGCTTTCAAAGCGTGCATGGAACGCTGGTACATGTTTATGGTGCGCAGGTGGTGTGGTTGACGCGATGGAGAGGCTCGAGCCCCGGCGGCCTGATCACTCCCGGCGAGGTGCCGACGCTGGCAGAATTGAGAAAACGGTGGGCCGAGCTTTACATCGAATTGCGGGACTACATCCGGCCGTTAACAAACGAGCAGCTCCACGCTGCCCTGCCCTATAAGGACCTCAGCGGCAATCCGTGGGCCCAACTGCTATATCAACAGATTCAGCATCTGATGTTTCATTCGATGTACCACCGCGGGCAGGTGGTAACGTTGCTGCGGCAACTCGGTCAAACTCCTCCACACACGGACCTGATCTTGTATTATCGAATGATGGGATGATGAGGCTGTTCCTGATAGCGATCGTGGTGTCTGTCCTGGCTGCAGGCTGCGGCCGGAAGATTCAAGCGCCTGCTCGGGCTGCGTCCGCGGGCATTCCAGAAGATGATCGCCTCTACCGCGAAGGACTGGCCGCTTTCCACGAGGCCACGCCGGAGGGATACGCGCGGGCGGCCGGCTTGTTCCGGCGCGCGGCAGAAATCAATCCGCGGCGCTGCGAGTACTCGCTGCATCATCTCGAGTCGCGCCTGTTTCTTGCTCTTGAACAAAAATGGAACTCGGAGGATAACGCTGCAAATCTCTCGGTAACACTGCCTGGATGTGATGCATTCGAATCCTTTAACTACCGGCTTCAGGCACTGAGTTTATTTCCGGAGCTTGCGGTGGGAATGCGCGACAAGGCCATGGCTGCCGTGAATCGCGCTGTTGAACTCGATCCCAACGATCCGCTGAACTGGTATGTGCTGTGGAAGCTCGGTCCGACCAGCCGCGGGGAAATTCAGCGCGCTGCGAACATCCCGCCAAACCTCGCGCTGATTCAATACGAACTCGGAAACTTCAAAATGCTCGAAGGCGAGTACGCCGAAGCCAGGGAGGCGTACGAACGAGCGCTCACGCTGAGCCCCCGGCATTTTCGGTCTTACATCGGAATCGCGGATTCGATGGCCGCCACCGATGAGGACGCCGATATCGAGCCTTACCTCGTCAAAGCCGTCGGTATTGCTCCTGGCTTTCTGGCCGGCCGCACCGCTCTGGGAAGCTTCTATGCCCGCATGGGAGAGACGGAGAAGGCCGTCGAGCAATACAAGGCAGCGCTCGACTTGAATTCGAAATACGACAATGCCTCTCTCGGTCTGGGGATCATCCTGGCCGAGGCAGACCAGACCGATGAAGCCGAAAAATATCTCGCGCAAACCATCAGCCTGAACCCCGGAAGCTTCAGGGCGTACTACTACCTGGGCAACATCTGGTTCAACCGGGGCGAGTTCGCCCGGGCCCGGGCGCAGTACGAGGAAGGGTTGAAGTACATGCCGAACTTTGCCGAGACCAATTATGCGCTGGGCGCCGTCCTTTATCGGCTGGGCAACCCTGATGCAGCGCTGGCGCAATTTGAGAAGGTTCTGAGGATCAACTCTCTCTATGGTGACGCGTACTTTTCACGCGGCACCATCCGCCTCGAACGCCGCGAGCTTGCCGATGCCCTTTCCGATTACACTCGCGCCATTCGGATCTATGAAGGCCAGGTCGCGTTGATCAACGCTCAGGTGAGGAAAGCGGAGTCGCGGGGATTGTCACGCAAAGTCCAAGCCCTCACGAAGAAAAGACAACGCCTGGAAGAAACCTTGCAGAATGCCCGCGATTACCGGGTCACTGCCGAGGCGGAAGCGCTGAAACCCCGTTGAAAACAGACGTGGAAGGAAACACAAGGAAGGAAGCCAGAAGCCAAGGAAGCCAGAAGCCAGAATAGGGAACAACCCATTCTGGCTTCTGGCTTCCTTGGCTTCTGGCTTCCTTCCTTGTGTTTCCTTCCACGTCACCAAACCTGGCAGCGCCGCTCCGGCGGGCGAACCATGGGCTGACCGGCTTTGCATCCGAAGGCGGCTGCGAACGGGGCCAGGTTTGAAAGCGGGCCGTTCACACGGTACCGCGACAACGGGTGCCCGTCGCCCAGTGCCTGCTGCCGTTCCGATTCGACGCGCTGGTTGTTTGCCCAGGCCGTCGCCCAGCCGATGAAGAAGCGCTGCTCCGGCGTGAAACCGTCAATATTGGACGGACGCGGCTTCCCTTCCATGGACTTCAGGAACGCCTGGTACGCGATGGTGACACCACCGAGGTCGGCAATGGACTCGCCGAGAACCAGCTTGCCGTTCAGGTTCAAGCCGTCGGAAGTCTGATAACTTCCGAACTGCTCGCTCACACAGTCGGCCCGCGTCATGAACTTGTTTCTGTCTTCCGGCGTCCACCAGGTGCGAAGGTTTCCCTGCGGATCAAACTGGCTTCCCTGGTCATCAAAACCATGAGTTACTTCATGTCCGATGACGGCGCCAATCGCGCCGTAGTTGAGAGCATCATCAGCCTGCGCATCAAAGAACGGGGGTTGCAGGATCCCGGCGGGAAAGACGATTTCGTTGTTGGGCGGATTGTAGTAAGCGTTGACGGTGGGCGGCGTCATCACCCATTCGGTCTTGTCGACGGGTTTGCCGACCTTGGCAATATTGCGCTTGATTTCGAGCATATCGCCCTGGCGATAGTTGGTGAAGTAACTGTCACGGGAGAGCCGCAGTGACGAGTAGTCTTTCCACTTGCCGGGATAACCGATCTTTCGCGTGAATGCCTCCAGCTTCAGAAGCGCCTGCTGCTTCGTGGTGTCGCTCATCCAGTCGAGCGATTGAAATCGTTCCCGGAAAGCGCGGAGGAGGTTATCGATCATGGCATCCATGCGGGCCCTGGCATCGGGCGGAAATTGTTTCGCCACATATGCCTGTCCCAAGGCGTCGCCCAGCAATCGATCCGTGGCTGCGACGCAACGCCGCCAGCGCGGCAGCAACTCTTTGGTACCGGTCAGCGCTCGGCCGTAGAAGTCGAAATTCTCATTCACAAACTTCGAAGACAAGCGCGGCGCCGCGTTGCGAATAACCTGCCACCGAAGGTACGTCTTCCAATCCGCGAGTGGCTCACTCTTCAACAGCCGGTAGGCGCCCTCGAGAAACTTCGGTTGCGCGACATTGATTTCCGTTAGCTGCTGGACGCCTCGCGCAGACACGTAGCTGGTCCATGAAAACTCCGGCGTGAGCGTGCGAAGTTGCGCCATCGAGCGCTTGTTGTCCTGGGCGGCGGGGTCGCGCAATTCCGCCGGGGCCTTGGAAACCTCGGCAAGCTGCGATTCCAGCCTGAGAATGGCGTCAGCGCCTTTCGAAGCTTTTTCCGGCGCATCACCGAGCAGCTCGAACATTCGAGCCACGTGCTTCACGAAATCGGCGCGTGTCTGCTTCGATTTATCATCGGTCTTCGTGTAGTAGTCGCGATTGGGAAGACTCAATCCTCCCTGAAAAACCTGCGCAATATTTTGCGCGCTGTTCTTGAGATCCTGGCTGGCTCCGAAATAAAACACTGCGGGAATGCCAAGGCCATGAAGTCTGGCAATCTCTTCCTGAAGACCTTTTAGATCGTTGATCCTGTCGATCCGCACCAGATCGCCGGCAATGGGCCGCGAACCGAGCGCCTCGATTCGAGGCTCATCGACGCACGAGGCATAGAATGAACCGATCGTTTGCTCATTCTTCCGCGGAGCGGCGTCGCTTTTTGCGGCGTCTTCCAGGATTTCACGCAAAACCATCAGGTTGTCTTCTGTCCGAATCTGGAACGTTCCCCAACTGGAATACGCGGGCGGAATCTGAGTTTCCTTGAGCCAGGTACCGTTCACGAATTGGTAGAAGTCGTCACACGGCTTGCACGTGGTATCCATCCGCTTCACATTGAAGCGGCTGGAGTTTTGTGCAGCCGTGGTTGAAGTCAGAATAACGGCAAAGACAATTCGCAACCAGGACATAGATTCACTCCAGATGTTTTTGCTGCGAATTATGCGAATTACACCAATAAAACATTATATCTGTCCCTTTCGCGTAATTAGCGTAATTCGCGGCTATGCCCCTACCGCGCACAGAGCAGATTCTGCGCAAAGGGCCACTCCGTATCCACCCACTGGATTGCGCAGTTGAATCCGGCTCGTTCAGCCATGAGGCGAACCTGAGTGGTGCGGAACTTGTAGCTGCTTTCGGTCCAGATCGTCTCGCCCTTCCTCAATTCAATGTCAAAGTCTCCGTTGACCGTGACGATCTGGGCGGCGGTGGATTGCAGATGCATTTCGATGCGTTGCTCGCTGTCGTCATAGCGCGCTTTGTGCCGGAACTCTTTCAAATCGAAGTTCGCGCGCAGTTCCCGATTGATCCGTTGGAGGAGATTCAGATTGAAGGCGGCGGTCACGCCGAGAATGTCATCGTATGCCGCCAGCATGCGGCCCAGATCTTTAACGAGGTCCGTACTGAGGAGGACGACGTCCCCGGGTTTCAGATTCTGCCGGACCATCCCGAGAAAACCTTCGGCCACCGGCGGCTCGAAATTTCCGATGGAGCTGCCGAGAAAGAGCACCAGCATGTTTGTATCCGGCTTTCGCAGCCGGGATGCAGAAGTCAGCCCGTCAATATAAGAGTCCTGGATCGGCACAACAGTCAGTTGAGGAATGTCCGCCAGGTCGCGCTGGCAGCGAATCAACGCCGCGCCGGAGAGGTCGATAGGACAGTAGGTCAGCGGACCGAGCCTGGCGAGATGCGGCAGGATCCGAAGAGCCTTTTCACCCGAGCCGCTGCCGAGTTCCACGACCACGGAGACATTGCGGACATGGTCCGGCAAGTCGGCGGCATGTTCCGAGAGCAATCTCAGGTCGGCGCGAGTAAGGCCGTATTCTGGCAGCAGGGTGATCGCTTCGAACAGCGCTGTTCCGAGGTCATCGTAGAGATACTTCGAATAAAGTTCCTTTTGTCCCTTTTTTGTCAGGCCCGCACGCACATCGGCTTGGAATTCCGCGGTCGAAATGGGATTTCCTGGAGGTCGAGACAAGCGGGCCCCTATTTCTTTACACACCGAAACGCGGCATAGACGTTCGGGTAATGTGGTTGAAACCAGTTCCGGAACGATGGCCGTGCAAGCAATGCGGCCGTTCGCGGCGAGGCCCCCTTCAGGACGAAATGCCTGCCGTCGAAGAAATCGGCGGAATAACCAGGATAAAACGGGAATGGCCGAAATCCTGGAAAGGGCGCGAAAGTGGTGCTGGTCCATTCCCAACCGTTGCCCACCAGATCGAAAACACCGAAAGCGCTGCGGCTTTCGGGCATGGATCCAACGGGACGCGGCGTCCAGGATCGAAAATCGAAGTTGCCGTCTTGAACTCCCGTATCCCCTGAACCGAATGCCGCCCGATGATACTGTGCCTCTGTCGGAAGCGACTTGCCCGCCTGGCGTGCATAGGCGGCGGCTTCCGCATGGCTGACGTAGACCGGCCACGACATGGGTAAAGGGATTTCGTCGAACATCGTCCTGTAGAACCAGTGGTCACCGCGTTGGATCCAGAATTTGGGATGACGCGTGCCGGACGTTTGTAACCACTGCCAGTCTTCGTCGCTCCAGAACGAGCGTTGCTGATATCCGCCGGCCTGCACGAATTCGAGAAACTGCTTGTTCGTTACGTTAAACACGTCGATTGAAAACTCCGGAACGAAAACTCTGTGCGATTCAAATTCGTTGTCCCAGCCAAAAGACCCTTCGCCCGCCGCCTGGCCTAACGTGGCCTGGCCGGCAGGAATGTCGGCCATTCGCGGTTCGCGAGGCTCGCCATCCTTATTAATAGCATCAATATCTGTTGCACCTCGTTTCAAATGGTAGGGGAGCCAGTGAAACATGTACGACAGCGTTTCGGCGTGCATCAGGCGGTGTTCGATCACAACATGAAAGATCTGACCGTTTTCCATGAACGGTTCGTCGGACTGGGCGAAACTTGCCTTCTCCAGGTATTCATCGACCGCTTGTCGCCAATCCTCGGGCCGGTCCTGCGGGAGTTGTCCGTCGATGGGATCAATTCCAAAGGCGAAGACGCGGTCAAATTCGGAATTGAACGACCGGGCTCCAAATGAAGTCTGTCCGACCATGTTCCAGTCGAATGCTTCAAAGTGCCCGAGATAGAAGACGATCCGGTGGCGTTCCGGAATCGGCCTTTCGTGGATCGCCCTCGGGTCCAGCATCTCAAACAACCGATCTGTCTGCATGCGCGCGAGCGCCAGTTGGTCCCGCAAGGTATGCCGTAACTCTTCTGTCGAGATTGTGGTTGGAAATTTCACATCCTTATCTTTCCATGCCTGCAGATTACGGTCGAACGATTTATTTTGGGGGAAAATTTACCGTCACAATAAAAGAATCCCGAACTGTAATACTTCTCGAAAGAACCGATAGGAGGATACCGTGAAAACCT
>QHXD01000213.1:15561-18186 GCA_003223895.1 Acidobacteriota bacterium | reverse complement strand
AGTTTTTCATAGGCGTCCGTGACGGCGTCCCAGGAATAGTGTTCCTTTGCACGCGCCTGTGCCTTTGCGCGAAGCCGCTCGACCATGGCGCCATCTCTAAGCGTGGCCTGTAGTTGGCTGCTCAGGCTGTCGGCACTCTCGAAAAACAGACCGCAATCGCCAACCACTTCCCGGTTCTCGGGAGTGTCCTTCGCGAGCACACAATTTCCGGCGCCCATGGCCTCGATGAGCGCAGGGTGGGTGCCGCCCACTTCGGTGGCTTGAATGTAGGCGTAAGCGTGTGATTGGAGTTCGCGATATCCGAGGCCATAGATCGCGCCCGTGAAGCGGATGCGAGGGTCGCGCGTGGCTTTAAGCTGTCGAATATAGGTTTGAGCGTAAGGGGCGTCGCCCACAATCAGAAGTGACTTTTCCGTCATGACTTTTTCATACGCTTGAATGACGATGTGAGCATTGTTCTCCGGCTCGAGGCGGCTGACGTAAAGGAAGTAGTCACGAGGCCGCACACCAAGCTGGTCGAGGACAATTGTGGTTTCTGTCCGTTCGCAGCTCGCGCCATAGGCGATGAGGGTTGAAGATTTCCCGTACGCCTTGAGGTAGTACTCGCGGATGACGGCGGCGTCTGTAACGATTGCATTCGGGATTTTCGTCGCCAGGTATTCGGAGATCCGGTAATACGCGCGGCCGGCCGGACCCCACTTCCTACGCAGTCGTTCGATCCCATCGACATTCAGGGCTACAGGTGTTGAGCTCAGTCTCGGAACAAGCGCGAAGATCGCGTTCGCTGCGTTGCACATGAGAATGCAATCGAACCACTGCGGGAATGCATGAAAGACTGAGAGGAATGTGTGTGTCACCGTATCGAGATATTTCGTGCCGATGGTAGGCAGGATGGTGAGCTTCACGCCTTTGTAAATGCGCTGCGAGTGCCGCACGTTGTTCGAACGGCCATACACGGTTACATCATGACCGCGTGCTGCAAGCCGGGTGGCGAGCTCTTCTGCAAATGTCTCGAAACCGCCGTAGTTGGCAGGGATGCCGCGGGTTCCGAGGATCGCCAGTTTCATCGCGTCGGATTATAGACTATGCTCTGAAGTCGTTGATGAATGACCTTCTGTCACATCTGAAGCAACACCTTCCTCAGGGCCTGTGGTTCCTTGAACAAATGGTTTCGATGGAGTCTCCCAGCTTCGACAAGCCGCTCGTCGACAAGTTCGTGTCTTTCCTCGGCCGGCAGTTCAATGACATTGGCGGCGCCGTCGAGTTTATTCCCAGCGAAAAGTTCGGTAATCACTTGCTCGTCAGATTTCAGGGCAACGCCCGCGGCCGCATTCTTTTATTAGGGCATACGGACACTGTCTGGCCCACAGGCGAGATCGAGAAGAGGCCGTTCAAAATCGCGGGCGGCCGGGCGCTTGGGCCGGGCGTATTCGATATGAAGGCCGGCATTTTGCTGATGTGGATGGCGGTTGACGCTCTGAAGAAAGTTCGTGG
This sequence comes from Acidobacteriota bacterium, assembly GCA_003223895.1. Lineage (GTDB taxonomy): Bacteria > Acidobacteriota > Terriglobia > 20CM-2-55-15 > 20CM-2-55-15 > 20CM-2-55-15. The sequence goes on along the minus strand of QHXD01000213.1, from coordinate 16,692 downwards.
AAGTTTGAGCCGGCCCGTTACGGTTCTTCTCACGAGCGACGAAGAAGTAGGAAGCAATTCGTCGCGTGCTCTTATCGAAGCTGAAGCAAGCCAATGCACTGCGGTACTCGTGCTGGAGCCTTCGCTACCCAACGGTGTTTTGAAAACAGCTCGAAAAGGCATCGGCCGATTCACGCTGAAGGCGATTGGAAAAGCTGCGCACGCCGGTATTGATCCACTGAAGGGAATCAATGCGATTGAGGAAATTTCGCGCCAGATCATCAAGCTTCAGAAGATGACCGATGTTGCGCGAGGCACGACGGTGACCGTCGGTATCGTTCAGGGCGGCACGCGGTCAAACGTCGTTCCGGCCGAGGCGGCCGCCGAGATTGATCTTCGTATCACTTCGATCGAAGAAGCCGACCGCATTACGAAAGCGATCAAGGCACTGACGCCGGAGCTGGCCGGTGCGCGCCTGGAGGTCCGCGGCTCCATCAATCGTCCTCCAATGGAGCGGACATCTGAGACTGCACGCCTCTTCGAAACCGCGCGCAAGGTCGCCGCTTAAATGCCCATCGATCTCAAGGAAGGATCCACAGGAGGCGCCTCCGACGGCAACCTCACATCCGCGATCGGCATTCCCACACTGGACGGACTCGGTGCCGTCGGCGACGGCGCGCATGCCCTGGACGAGTGGGTGGAGATTGAATCGTTACCGGAGAGGGCTGCTTTGGTTGCTGGATTGATCGAAAACTCGGAATGAATTGTGGTTAATTGACATACTCGCGCTGGCTATCTAGAATGAAGTGTTGATTACGGTCTTCGGGAGTAATCCGATTAAGGCGCACCTTCAGAAGTGAAGGTGCATTTTTATTTCCCGCCGGCCTTTCATCGACTATGAAGTCGGTCTTTTATGTCGAGGAAGATTTCGTTGCCGGTCTTCTTAAACAGTATTTCGTAGGCAACGGAAACATCACGCACTTTATAAAGCGCGCCGCTAACGGTCACTTCGCCGAGCAATTTGCCAAGGACTCGCTCGATCTGTTCCTTGCCCAGTCCGACGATCCCGAAAGGCTTTCCAAGATCCTGGAAACAATTCGGAGACAGGGCTGGAAGGTTCCTACGCTCGTTCTTACTTCTCAGCCCGAGCGA
>QHXD01000213.1:8504-15527 GCA_003223895.1 Acidobacteriota bacterium | reverse complement strand
AAACTTTCGGTGGCACATTCGGTTGGCGAAAACCATGCGGCGTGTGGAGGAAGTGAAGGCGCATTTCGAAGGTGCGGAATCGGTGTTGATCCTGCTTCAGGACGATCCCGATCCCGATGCCATTGGAAGCGGCCTGGCGCTGCGTCAGGTTCTGGGCCGCAACAAGCAGAGCGCGCCGCTGGGTTCCTACGGCCGCGTCACCCGTCCCGAGAATATTGCGATGGTGAAGCTGCTGGAAATCGAAATAGAGAAAGTAACAAAACAGAGCCTTCGGAACTTCGATCGCATCGCGGTTGTGGATCTTCAACCGCCGCATCTGTCCAACCCTCCCGCGAAAGTCGATCTCGTGATCGATCATCACCCTGAGCAGTTCACTTATAAGAGCCACATCAAAGACATTCGCCCGAGCTACGGCGCGACCTCGACCATCCTGCTCGAGTACCTGCTTTGTACAAACAGCACCATTGGTACAAGGCTGGCCACTGCGATGCTCTACGGAATCAAGAGCGACACGTTCTCGCTTTCGCGCGAAGTGAATGAATGGGACGTGGAAGCCTTCTCCTATCTTTATCCGCTCGCGAACCAGAACCTCATGCGCCGTATCGAACGGCCCGAGCTGCCTCCGGCCGCGCTGGATGCGCTCAGCCTCGCGTTGAAGAATCGCCGCGTGATCGACAAGGTTGCTTTCGTTCACCTCGGGCGCGTGGAGCGCGACGATCTGATCCCGCAGATGGCCGACTTCAGTCTTTCGTTCGAAGGCATCGAATGGGCATTTGTGAGCGGGATCTATGATGCCAACTACATTGTCTCTGTCCGGAACGTCGGATACGTTCGCGCCGCCGGCCGCGTATTGAAAGAAGCATTCGGAAATCTCGGCTCGGCCGGCGGCCACGCTTCCATGGCGAAAGCCATCATTCCTCTCGCAGAGTTGGCGCGCGCCTTCGACATCGATGCTCGAAACATCCGCTCCATCAATCGCAAGGCAGAACATCTGTTTCTGAGAGCCTTGCACACCACGAGGTAAACTGTAGCGGCGCTCATAGAGCGCTGCTACAGAATATGAGGGCCGTCATACAGCGAGTTTCCAGCGCCCGCGTGATCATTGCGGGCCAGGAACATTCCCGTATCGCTGCCGGCATGCTGGTTCTGCTTGGCGTCGAGAAAGAAGACACCGATGAAGATGCCCGGATGCTCGCGCGGAGAATTGTCGAGCTGCGCATTTTCGAAGACGATTCCGGCAAGATGAACCGCTCGATTGCGGAAGCAGGTGGGGCGATACTGGCCGTTTCTCAGTTCACGCTTCTGGGTGATTGCCGGAAAGGCCGCCGTCCGTCGTTCGATCCTGCGGCTCCGCCGGACATTGCGCGATCGCTCTACGAGAAATTCGTTAATGAAGTCGGTGCTCTGGGAATACCAGTAGCGACAGGTGTGTTCCAGGCGATGATGGACGTGCAGCTAACGAATCAGGGTCCGGTGACTTTCATCCTCGACAGCCGAAAGCGATTTTGAACGACTGTCGGCTCGACATAGACGACAGGCGCGCGGCCCAGCGTCGCGATGTGATCGAGGAAGAGCGTGGAAGCAGCAGGCGTCGCGAGCAGGTAGTTCGAAACGCTCCATTTGCAGGCGTGCGCCATGGGGTGCAACGGACTGACAAGCCATCCACGAACCGGTTCCGACGCTACAGGAGGCAGCTCAGACGACCACGAAGCGAGGTTCATGGTTTCCAGTGCTGCTGCCGCGTCTTGAGCCGTGTGGATTTGAACCGGCGGTTCTGCCGCTGATGGGGAATACCAGAACGGCCGACCCGGAGCTGCGACGTTCGGCAGATCTTCACGCGGAACAGCCAGCGACAGGTTCGATCGGCCCCCAATAATTCTTCCAACCTGATGAAAACGCGACCAGCCGATTTCATCGTCTGTCTGGCCTTCGGCCAGTTCGCGCAGCGTTTCGTCCCAGCGGGCGCCGATTTTCAACGCAGCCTTCACCGCGTCAGCGAACGTTATCGCGCCGGTTGAAACGAGAGCCGACAAGAGACCCGTGCCGATAACGTGAAAACGCAAGGGCACATCGATCGCGCGGTGGGAGAGCCAATCGAATAATGACGATTGAAAAACGAGGTTTTCCACGAACCGCGGCTGAACTCGGTGATAATCGTACGGCTTACCAAATCTACGCTTGGTTTCATAAGCAGCCGCAATCGAAAGATTTCCTTCCTTCACCCATGTCTCACGCACGGTAGTGATGGTGGAATCGAAATAATGATCAAGATTGTGCAGGGTGTGGAAAGTGAATACATCCCAGCCGCTGATTTTTGCAGCACAAATCATGCGCTGTCGAATCGTCACGAGGGCATCGATTTCGTTGAGCCAGCCCATCGCAATACTCTCTCCCGGGAGGTAGTTGTACAGCGCTGGAACTACGACCGTGACGGGGCGCGTAATGGCCTCTCCGTTCATCCACCTTTGCATACCGCGAAGGGCTGAAGCCTTCCATCGGAATCCACTGCGGGTGGGCATTGGCACGGGATAGGCACGCGTCTTCCAGGCAAGTTGAAGCTTTTCGTCGATCGACTTAGTCGAAGCTCCGTGATTACCCTCTTTGTAGCCGCCTACTAACATAGAATGCTCACAGTCGTTTGAGCAATTTGCTGGCCAACGGGTAAGGTGCTGGAGTGGCGCATATTGTCGCGAACGTCACTACCCGATGGAAACATTTTGTTACCGCACTGGAAAGTCTTTCCCTAGAGCAAATCCGCCTGTGGGAATACCCTCTTTCAGCCTTCAAGAAAGTTGATAGGCTGTCACTTCCAGCTTTTCGACATCTGGAACGAAATACATTAAACCTTTAGGAGCGGGGAATGAAGCCGCTGGATGATCTGTCTGTCGTGGACCTTTCGAGAATCCTCTCAGGACCAGTCTGCACAATGCTTTTGGCCGATATGGGAGCGGAAGTCATCAAGATTGAACCGCCCCCGCTGGGCGATGACAGCCGGCAATGGGGCCCCCCGTTTATTGGGGGAATCAGCACTTACTTCTTATCTATCAACAGGAACAAGAGGAGTCTCGGTTTGAACCTGAAGACCGAAGAAGGGCGCCGCATTCTGTGGAAGCTGATCGAGCGGGCCGACGTGGTGATCGAGAACTTCAGGCCCGGCGTCCTGGCGAAGCTGGGATTTGGATATGAGGCCGTATCGAAGGTGAATCGTCGAGCGGTGTATTGCTCGATCTCCGGGTTCGGTCACACCGGACCTTACAGGGACAGGCCGGGCTATGACGTCATTGCCCAGGGGGAGTCGGGCTTGATGGATCTGACGGGCTTTCCGGATGGGCCCCCCACCAAGTTGGGGGCTTCCCTGGCCGATATTGTTGCCGGTCTGTACGCATTCCAGGGAATACTGCTGGCGCTTCTTGCGCGTCATAGAACCGGCACGGGGCAGCACGTCGATGTCAGCTTACTTGACAGTATGGTGTCGACACTGACCTATCAGGCGCTCATCTATCTAACCACAGGCCGCTCTCCTCAACGGATGGGCACCCGTCACCCTTCGATCGTTCCGTACGAGTGTTTCAAGGCCAAAGACGGTTTCGTCAATATTGCCGTTACAAACCAGAAGCAGTGGGTGAATTTCTGCGGGGCCCTCGGATTTCCCGAAATTGCGGCGGACCCTCGTTTCGAAGAAATGAGGTCCCGCCTTGCCCACTACGACGAATTGAAGCCGATGATCGATCGGGTGGTTTCGACGATGACTCGCGCAGAGGTGATGGCCTGCATGTCTGAAGTCGGGATTCCAGCCGGCCCGATCAATACGGTTGGTGAAGTCCTGGAAGACCCGCAGATCCACGCCCGCGAAATGGTGGTTGAACTCACACACCCCGAGTACGGACCACTGCGGCTGCTGGGCATTCCGATCAAACTCTCGGATACTCCGGGCAGCGTTGAGCCGGCTCCTCCGCGCTTTGGAGAACACAATCGAGAAGTGCTGATGAAGCTGGGATTTGAAGAAGCTCTGGTCGCTCAGTTTGGGAAATCGGGCGTGATTGCGAGCGGAGAGTAACCTCCGTTGGTTCGGGTACTCCTTGCTTTTGACGAGATTAATCCAATATTCTTCACTGTTTTGATATATGGAACCGAAAAGCACTACTGTTGCGGCAGCGCCCGCGGATGACCTCACCGAAATAAAGAAGCCGACTTCTCTTCTAATTGCGCAATTCTTTCTTTTCCCGCTGATCATCATTGCCATCTGCGTCGGAATTTTTCTTCTCTTCGGTTATCTGACCTACGAACAAAAAACACCAAAGGAATACCTGGCGGATGTTCAAGCAGGTTCGGAGCTGTGCTGCCGATGGCAGTCTGCATACGAGTTGTCCAACATCATCACGTCGCAAAAGGAAAGGCTGCGCGAGACCGACTTTGTCAATGACCTGGTAAAGGTCTTTCAAAAATCGCGTGACGAGGATCCGCGTGTGCGGCGCTATCTTGCCGTAACGATGGGTCACCTTGGCGATCCGCGCGCGGTGCCCGCGCTTGTTGAAGGTCTGAACGATGCGCAGGTGGAGAATCAGATTTATTCCTTGTGGGCATTGGGCACGATTGGAGACAAGGCCGCTGTTCCCGACATTCTCAAGAAGCTGGATAGCCCGGATCGTGCTCTTCGAAAGACTGCGGTCTACGTACTTGGCGCCATCAAGGATCCCCGAGCCATTCACAGTCTCCAGGTCGCGCTCAACGATCCGACCGACGATGTGCGATGGAATGCCGCGATGGCACTCGCGCAGATGAATGATGCTTCCGGTGCCGACCTCCTGACGAAGCTGATCGATCGCCGCTACCTGGAAACGGTCGAAGGGATGACCCCGGAGCAAAGAAGCGAGCTAATAATAAATGCCGTTAAATGTCTCGGAATACTGAAATTTCAAGGCGCTCACGATAAAATAGTTGAACTCAGCCAGAAGGACCCTGATCTGGCAGTGCGCGATGCTTCGATTGAAGCACTAAGGAAGTTTTAGCTGTAATTCAGACGTAATAAACTATTTGAAGTCATTACTGTAGGGGCTGTCTATGACCGCCCTGGGGGCGCTCGCAGAGCGCCCCCACAGGAAACAGGAGATTCCGATGAGTAAAGAGGAATCAACATCGACGGCTGCACCCCCTTCGCCGCCGCAACCCCCAAAACCAGCAGCCAAGCCCGCGGCTCCAGCCAAAGGTGTTCCCGCGGCTCCTGCGAAAGATGGCAAAGTGCCCCGCCGTTCTTTTATTTCCTGGATGACACTGGCATGGGCTGCATTCACCGCTTCTATGCTCGCAGCCGCGACAGCGACCACCCGTTTCATGTTCCCCAATGTTCTTTTTGAGCCGCCTCCGACATTCAAGGCCGGTTTCCCGAACGAAATCCAGGTTGGCCAGGTCGATGAACGATTCAAGCAACGTTACGCGGTCTGGCTCGTGCGTACCGGCTTCGATCAGTATGCGAATGCGGAGGGTATCTACGCTTTGTCCACGGTGTGCACGCACCTGGGCTGCACCCCGAACTGGCTTGAAGCGGAGCAGAAGTTCAAGTGTCCATGCCATGGCAGCGGCTACTACAAAACGGGAGTGAACTTTGAAGGTCCCACCCCGCGGCCGCTGGAGAGATTTGCGATCAGCCTCGCGGATGATGGACAGATCCTGGTAGACAAGAGCAGGAAGTTCCAACAGGAAAAAGGCGAGTGGTCAAATCCTGCAGCGTTCTTAAAACTGTAATTACTATGCAGCTGCGGATGGCAGTAATTCGGGGACAGACGTATAAATCACCTAATTTGCGGTTCAAAATTAGGTGATTTATACGTCTGTCCCCGAATTACTGCCATCTGCGGCCAATAGGTAAAACGAATGGCAAAGATAACCGATCGGCTCAAGGAGACTTTCAAGAATCTGTCGCCATCGAATGTCGGCCAATGGATCCAGGAGAGTCAGGTCTATCGATCCGTCTTCCGCGTGGGCGTTCCGGACTCCGACCGCAAACGCATGCTCGTGATGCTTGGAAGCGTCTTTCTTCACCTGCATCCGGTGAAGGTCCGCAAGTCCGGCATCCGTATGCGTTATACGTGGTGCATGGGTGGCATTACGTTCTTCCTTTTTCTCGTGCTGACGTTCACGGGCCTGCTGTTGATGTTTTACTACCGCCCGACGCTCGAGTACGCGTACGTGGACATTCGAGATCTTCGCGAGCAAGTTCCGCTGGGAATTATGCGTGAAATACACCGATGGGGCGCGCACGCGATGGTCATCGGCGTCTGGCTGCACATGTATCGCGTGTTCATGACCGGTTCGTACAAGCCGCCACGCGAGTTCAACTGGAATGTCGGTGTGATCCTGCTCGTGCTCACGCTGCTGTTGAGCTTCACGGGTTACCTGCTGCCGTGGGATCAGCTTGCAATCTGGGCTATCACGGTGGGTAGCAACATGGCTCGAGCCACGCCTTTCGCAGGACATGAAGGACCCGGCGCCTCGCTGTTGAAGCTCGGCGACATCAGTCTGGTGAACAATGCAAGCGATGCCCGCTTTGCGCTGCTTGGCGGCCGGTTCGTCGGCGAAGGTGCCCTGCTTCGCTTTTACGTGCTGCATTGCGTGGGTCTGCCGCTGGTGGCCGGCTTCCTCATGGCCATCCACTTCTGGCGCATCCGCCGTGATGGCGGCATCTCCGGGCCTCTATAGAAAGCTGGCGGTGAACAATGGAATTCATCAAAGACTTCATTAATGCTCTTACCGCTCCATATTTCCTGATTACGGCAGCGGCCATTCTGCTCTTCGTTTCGCTGAAGTATGCCGACAAGTTCTATACGAACAAGTCGGCACTCATCGTTTTTGGCATCATGTTCGGGTTCCTGGGGCTCAGCGTGCTCGATCCGAACTTCCGGCTCATCGTCACCAAACCGGACAATGTGCCGATTGTCGGCATGCTGTTCCTGGTCCCGTTCTTTACATGGTTCTCGCTGCGTGAGGCTGTGCGGAACGATAAGCGAACTTCCGAGGGTAAACCGC
>QHXD01000213.1:0-8405 GCA_003223895.1 Acidobacteriota bacterium | reverse complement strand
GGCGCCGCTGGAAGAGCCTGCAAACCCGTCCGCCTCTCCGAATCCATCGAAGGCGCCCTGGTACTTCCTCGGGCTGCAGGAGATGCTCGTCTATTTCGATCCATGGCTCGCAGGGGTGGTCTTTCCCGGCCTGATCATCGTGGGGCTGATGGCCGTACCTTATATAGATACCAATCCCAGGGGCAACGGGTACTACACGCTGAAAGAACGAAGGTGGGAAATCTCGACCTTCCTGTTCGGGTTTCTGATTCTCTGGATCCTGCTCGTGATTCTCGGCACGTTTCTGCGCGGTCCCAACTGGAATTTCTTCGGGCCGTATGAGTACTGGGACATTCACAAACTGGAAGCGCTCGTGAACGTGAATCTCTCCGAATACATCTGGGTGAAGCTGTTCAGAACTGGACTACCCAGCAATCCATTGATCCGTGAGTTTTTCGGGTTTGTGCTGGTGATTGGTTATTTCCTTTTGATTCCGCCATTGCTCGCCAAGAAGTGGTTGCACCGCTTCTACGGCACGCTCGGACCCATTCGATTTCACGTGATGACGTTTCTGTTGCTGTGCATGGCAGCGCTGCCGATCAAGATGGTGCTGCGGTGGCTTTTTAACCTGAAGTACATCATTGGTATTCCGGAGTACTTTTTCAACATCTAGTCCAACGAATAGTGGAGAAACCCGTGAGCAGCGAAACTCCCAACGAGGGCGGCCACAAAAAACCGCCCATACCACCGCCGGCTAAAAAGATTCCGGCGTACAATATCGACCAGCGAGGCGACAGGCTTTATCAGGTCATTTCGCTGCATAAGTGGTTTGCCATATCCAGCCTTCTGCTCTTCCTCTTCACGGTCGCGATGGTTCTTGTGGACTATGCGCGCGAGTGGAAGACATATCAGCGCGCGTTTAACCGCTTACAGATCCAGAAGACGCAGCAGGATATTCAGCAGGTCAGGTCCTCGATCGACGACGCGAAATACAAGCAGCTCCAGCAGCAGCTTCAGCAGGCGCGCGCCGACCAGCAGAAAAACGAACAGGACATTGAAAAGATCCAGAAACAGATCAGTGATCTGAACGCCCAACGCTTCCGTCTCAATCAAAACTATCAATTCGAGAAGGCGACCTACGACAGCGAGAAGTACGAGTACGAGGAAGCGTCAGCCTACAAGCGTTCGAACGCGCAGAAGTTGGGCGACCAGCTATAAGGCGCAGGTCGAAAAGCTTGATATCGACCTGAAAGCCGCCAACATGGAGTTGGATAAATACGTCGGCAAGAGGAACCAGTACCAGAAAGACATCGACGCGATGATGACCGACTACAATCGGCTCCAGGCCCGGTTGAGCACCCTGAATCCCGGCTTGATTGTCACGTCCTTCCGGAACGCTCCCGTGTTCGACTTCATGAATCCGTCGGAAAAAATCGATCAGATCCTGTTGCCGAACCTCTTCTACGATCACCCGTTCAAGCAGATTCCGCGTGTGGACCGGTGCAGGACCTGCCATCAGGGAATCGATCAGAAGCCATACATGGATGCGCCACAGCCATTCAGGACCCACCCCAATCTGGATCTGTATCTGGGATCAGGGTCTCCGCATCCGTTGGAGTCCTTCGGTTGCACTACCTGCCACGCCGGGCTCGATCGCGCGACCAGTTTCCAGAATGCCGGCCACTCGCCGAGGAGCGAAGAGCAGCGTAAAGAGTGGGAAAAGAAGTACGGCTGGCACGAAGATCATTTCCTCGAAACGCCGATGCACCCGATGAACGGCATCGAAGCGGGCTGCTACAAATGTCACAATGCCAGCTCCGATGTGCCCCAGGCGGCGGCCCTTAACAACGGTCGCGACCTCATCCGCATCTATGGCTGTTTTGGTTGCCACAAGCTTCCTGGTTACGAAAACATCCGCAAGGTCGGGCCGGATTTGTCGACTGTTTCCGGAAAACTCACCAAGGAGTGGGTCCGGAAGTGGCTCATGAATCCGAAAGACTTCAAATCCGAAGCGCGCATGCCGCAGTTCTGGTGGAACAGCAATAACAGCGGTCCGCAATGGGACAAACGGAATGCCGCGGAAATCAATGCGATCACCGAGTACTTGTGGTCGAAGTCCAAGCCGAAGGAACTGCCGGCGGGCCGCACAGGTGGAAATGCAGAGGCAGGCAAACAGATTATCGAATCTGTGGGCTGCTTCGGCTGTCATGCTATTGGGCCCATTCAGGACGTCCCGAACCAGAGCCAGACACGGCGGAGACATGGCTTCAACCTTGCGAACCAGGGAAGCAAGGTCAGCGCGTCATGGATCTATAACTGGGTAAAAGATCCTGCGCAGGTCTGGCCGCAAACCAAGATGCCCAGCCTGCGCTTGACCGACGACGAGGCCGCGAATGTAGCCGCGTACTTGTCTTCGCTGAAGAATCCGGAGTGGGAAGCCAAGCCGCTGCCGCAGGTGGAAGAGCCCGCGCTGGATGAGGTCACGCTCGAATTCCTGCGGGCCAACTCCACCGACATCGAGGCGCGCGAAAAGTTAAAGGGAATGAACCTCGACCAGAAGAATCTCTACAGTGGTGAACGGCTCATCGCCCGCTATGGCTGCTTCGGCTGCCATACCATTCCTGGTTTTGAAAACGCTCAGCCGATCGGCACTGAATTGACGGAAGCGGGAAGCAAGCTGATCTCGCAACTCGATTTCGGATTCCTTCCGATCGAACATTCGCGGCACGGCTGGTACGAGCAGAAGCTGAAAGATCCACGTATCTTCGATGTCGGCCGTGTCAAAAGACCGGAAGAACTGCTGAAGATGCCGAACTTCCACTTTGCGGATAAAGACGTCAATTCGATCACAATGGTGCTGACCAGCCTTGTTCGGGAGCCGGTACCGTTGGAAATGCGCGATAAGACGAACACTGCGATTGCCGAAGGACGGCAGTTGATCGCTGAGAAGAACTGCAGAGGGTGCCATCTCATCGAAGGCGCGGGCGGCGATATTCGGCCTACTTTCAGCGCCCAGGCTCTGTGGCCGCCCAACCTTGCAACCGAGGGTTTCAAGACGCAGCCCCTGTGGCTGCATCCGTTCTTGAAAGATCCGGGTACCGTCAGGCTTCGTCCGTGGCTGACGGCGCGCATGCCCACGTTCCACTTCACCGAACAGCAGGCTGGGACGATCGAGCGCTATTTCTCGGCGGTCGATAAAGTGGATTATCCGTTCATATCGACTGAGATCGAGACCGATGCGGAGAGGCTCCGGGTGGGAGCGGACCTTTTTGCCAAGCTGCAGTGTCAGAGCTGTCATCCCACGAGCAACGCGCTGCCGCCCGGCAAGGCACCCGAAGATCTCGCACCCAACCTTATGCTGGCAAGCCAGCGTCTGCGTCCGGAGTGGGTATTGCGATGGTTGCAGGATCCTCAGAAGATCTTCCCAGGCACGCGAATGCCGACCTTCTTTCCGGCTGATGCGGCGCACCCGGAAGGCGTGAGCCCGTTCCCGAATATCCTCGGCGGTGATGTGAAGGCCCAGATTCGGGCTGTGCGAGATCACCTGTTTATCACCGTCGGCGGCGGCCGGCGTTCGAGCCTGACAACCAATTAGCGGATTACTGTAGCGGCGGTCTGTGACCGCCGGCGGTCGCAGACCGCCGCTACAGTAACCCGCGCCTGATTCCTTTTTCTTGTGATTTGCTGATATATTCTAATGTTGGACTTTCTTCTTGATTGACACCCTATAACCTGGAGATTCCAAGATGCATAAACGATTGTTGTTTGCCTTCTCCTCGATTCTCCTCCTTCTGTTGGCCGTGAGCTGTGGCGGCGGTGGCGACAAAACGACTGAACTGCCGCCGGGTGCTGCCCCAGCGGCGGGTGGCGGTCCTGCCGCTCCAAACGCGACGGCGACAGTGAGCGGAAAGATTGCCTTCGAAGGTACACCTCCACCAAATGAAAAAGTTCAGATGTCGTCGGATCCTTATTGCAACATGCACGCGAAGGATTATCCTACGCTGGAGACCGTGAAGGTAAGCGACGGCGGGCTGGAGAACGTGATCATTTATATCAATAACCCGCCGAATGCGACCTATCCGACCCCGACGTCGGCCGTCGAGATCAACCAGGAGAACTGCCACTACAGTCCGCACGTTTTCACCATGCAGACCAATCAACCGCTGAAGATCAAGAACAGCGACGCGACTCTGCACAATATTCACGCCTTTGCCGAAAAAAATCCGCAGTACAACGTCGGCCAGCCCGTGAAAGACATGGTAAACGAGACCAAGTTCCCCAATGAAGAAATGCCGCTGCCGGTCCGCTGCGACGTTCACAAGTGGATGGGCGCCTTTATCGGTGTCTTCCACCACCCCTATCACACTGTTTCCAAAGGTGGTGGATCGTATGAATTGAAGCTTCCCGCCGGCAAGTACGAAGTCGTCGCCTGGCACGAGAAATACGGCAAGCAGACTCAGATGGTCGAGGTCATGGACAACGGGAAGGCGGACCTCAACTTCACGTTTAAAGCAGACAGCAAACCCACAGACTAGGTCACTTGAAGTGTCCTCGGTTTATGAAGAGGGCGAAAACGTTGGACTCCATCGTTTCGCCCTCTTCACAGCATCCTGCACCGTATTTTTGATTTTCGTCGGCGGGCTGGTCACCAGCACCGAATCGGGGCTTTCTGTTCCCGACTGGCCCACGACGTACGGCTGGAACATGTTTACTTTCCCGCTGTCAAAATGGGTCGGCGGAATTTTCTATGAACACGGCCACCGATTGGTGGCTTCCTTTGTCGGTTTCCTTACCGTTATTCTCGCAATCTGGACCTGGTTGAAGGAAAAGCGGCGCTGGGTTCGATGGCTCAGCGCCAGTGCTCTGGCCGCCGTGATTCTTCAGGGTGTGCTGGGAGGTCTCACAGTGTTGTTCCTGCTGCCGGCGCCGATATCGACCTTGCATGCCTGTCTGGCACAAACCTTCTTCTGCCTGACAATATCCTTAGCCCTGTTCACATCGCCAGGCTGGAAGCGAGGGTTGCCGGTGATCAAGCGGGAGGCAGAAAGTATTTCCCTTCAGACGCTTTGTGCCATGACAACCGGCGCCATTTATTTGCAGCTTATTCTCGGCGCGCTCATGCGCCACACAAACGCCGGTCTGGCCATCCCGGACTTCCCTCTGGCGTTCGGACGAATCATTCCGCCGTTCACATCCGACAAAGTCGTTATTCATTTCGCTCATCGCATGGGAGCAGTTATCGTGGCGGCGATGATCGTGTGGACATTCAGCCGGATTGCGCGGTTTTATTCCGACTACCGATTACTCTACAGACCTGCAATGACCATGCTCGTTCTTGTCTGCATACAACTCACGCTGGGCGCGCTCACTGTCTGGACTGCGAAGGCCGTCACTCCGACGACGGCACACGTTGCGACGGGGGCGCTCGTTCTCGGGACATCCCTGCTGCTGACGTTGAGAGCTTACGGGATGGTTGTCGTAAAGGTGCCCGCGAATTTCAGGGGCGCCCTATGAGCGCTCCGCAACCATTTTTTCGAGCTCACCAAGCCGGGCATCACAACCATGGTGCTCATCACCACGCTTGTGGGTTATTACATGGCCTCGAGGAATGGCCTGAGACCGCTCCTGCTGCTTCACACCATCCTCGGAACTGCTCTCGTAGCCGGCGGTGCCAGTGGCTTGAATCAGTACTTCGAACGCGATCTCGATGCCCGTATGCACAGAACCCGCAACCGTCCGTTGCCCGCAGGCCGTCTGTTCCCGAACGAAGCCCTGTTTTTCTCGATGATCATTTCCGTTGTGGGCGTTGCTGACCTCATGTTCTTTGTGAACGTCCTCACCGGAGTGCTTGGCCTGATGACGCTTGCGGCCTACATCTTCGTCTATACGCCGCTGAAGACTCGAACAGCCTTGTGCACCCTGATCGGCGCTTTTCCAGGCGCTACGCCTCCTGTGATGGGCTGGACGGCCGCCGGTGGTGATATCGATGCCGTGGCGTTGTCACTATTCGCCATTCTATTCCTCTGGCAGATGCCGCACTTCTTCGCCATTGCCTGGATGTGTACAGAAGATTATGCGCGTGGCGGTTTTTCCGTACACGTGAGCGGTCAAAGCACGGGCCGGCAGATCATTTTCTTCTGTTGTGCGCTCATTCCAATCAGCGTCCTTCCCACCATGCTGGGCCTGACGGGGATGCTTTATCTTCTGGGCGCGATCCTGCTTGGTTTCGTTTATCTCGGGTACGGTTTCGCGGTTGCGCTCTTCAGATCCAACGCGCACGCCTATCGTCTTCTCTGGGTTTCCATTCTATATTTGCCTGCTCTGTTGGCGCTCATGATGCTCGATAAGGTGTAGCGGACGCACGATGACGTGATTGTGATCGCGACCAAAGAACCCGAGAAGCTTCGCGACATGATTGAAGCGAAATTTGACGTTCAACCCACCCTGCTCAGTGGTAAGCTTCGCATCGAAAGGGAAAACGGGCACGCACTCGTTTCCCAGATAGTGGAAACCTTTACGAGTATGATCGACTCGGTGACCCTCTCGAAACCCACCCTGGAGGACGTGTTTATCGCTCGCACGGGACACCGATTCTGGGAGGACCAGTGAGCGACTTCCTTCTGGCCATGACCACGCTGTGGCGCCGTGAGATGGTGCGATTTTTCCGGCAGCGCAGCCGGATTGTAGGCTACGGCGATCCTGGTAACGAGGCGGACTTCATCATGAAACGCAAACTGTTTTTCTTGTTCGTCGTCTGTTTCGGATGTGCCCGGCAACCGGAGCTCATCCGGTATTACCCGGTTCCGGAGTTTTCACTCGTCGAACGAAGCGGCAAGACCGTCACCCGTCACGATCTGGCCGGCAAAGTATGGGTCGCAGACTTCATCTTCACGAATTGCGGGGGCACCTGTCCGATGATGTCGGAGGAGATGCGCAAGCTGCAGGATGTGCTTCCGCCGGAGATTCACATGGTTTCTTTTACAGTCGATCCCTCGCGGGATACAGCCGAGGTGCTCGCGAAATACGCGCAGAAGTTCGGGGCCGATGAGAATCGCTGGTGGTTCCTGACCGGCGAGAAACAAGCTCTCTACGATCTTTCAATCAAGGGTTTCAAACTTGCGCTTGAAGACACCGGCGGGACGAGGACAGAGCCGATTACACACAGTACGCGTTTCGTCCTGGTCGATCGGCAGGGAATGATCCGGGGTTATTACGGGGGAACGGAAGACGAAGAGCTGAAGCGTCTTTCGGCGGACGCAAAAAAGCTGCTATGATTCGCGTCGCGGACCTGCCTACTGTTAATGCCGCTTTGAACCTCACCGCCGCGATCCTCATCGGCACCGGCTTTTACTTCATCAAGCAGAAGAATATTCGCGCGCACAAGGTTTGCATGATCGCTGCGCTCGGGGTCTCTGCGCTCTTTCTGACCTCGTACCTGGTTTATCACTACAACGTCGGCTCGGTCCCATTTAGGAAGGAAGGCTGGATTCGGGGCGTGTACTTTCCTCTGCTGATCTCCCATACCGTGCTCGCGGCAGTCGTTCTTCCGGTGGTTCTGCGCACGGCCTTCCTGGCATTCAAGGGAAGGTTTCCAAATCACGTCCGCATCGCACGCCGGGCCTTCCCGATCTGGATGTATGTTTCGATCACGGGCGTGGTGGTTTACCTGATGCTGTACCACCTGTGAACACGTTCAATTCAACTTCACCGTTTCCCCGCGGCCGTAATAAATCCCGTTGAAGAGAAATTTGTAGGTACCGTGGGGCTGCGATCGAAAGAGGATCTCGGGCCCGAAGAGGAACAGCTTTCCCTGCCCGACATTAGCCTCCACGACTGCGGCGGTATTTTCGAGGTACTTCTGCCCCCAGGCCCAACCGCTCCGGAGTGGCGTGCTGGAGTCATACCACGCGACGACCTTCACACCCTTCTTTTCCGCATCGCGTGGCACGCGGAACGCTGGACTGTTTTCGAAGAAGAAGTCGGCCCGCTCAGGCATTCCGAACGCCAGCGGGTTGGCATTGTCAACCTTCGCCTGCAGGACGGAACCGGGAACGTAAAACTCGGTTGCCGGCAGCTTGTTGACGCGGCCGTCGGGAAGGGCCTGGGCCAGAGCATCCGAGATCGGCAACTCCAGACGGTAGGCCAAACTCGTTGAACCGCCAATAGCGAGGATCGTGCCACCTTCCTGCAGGAATCTTTTCAACGGCTGCGTGGCCGAGGTCACACCATCATCGGCGAAGATCAACACGTCGAACCTTTGTGCCAGGTCTCCGGCATCGATGGTTGAGCCATAAACCACAGTAAACGGGAACTCGAACTTCTCGAGAACATACCGGGTCCAGCCCGACGGGACAGATCCGCCTGTGCGGTCCCAGAGTCCGATGCGCCGCGGCCGCAGCCGCAGGGCCTCGCCTGCAGGTTTTGTC
>QHXD01000893.1 GCA_003223895.1 Acidobacteriota bacterium | reverse complement strand
GGCTGATGGTCAGCGTGCCACCTTCGGGCATGGCCTTGAACGCATTGGACGCGAGATTATAGAACACCTGGCGCATCATGGCTTCGTCCACCTCGGCCGTGACGGGCCGGAGCCGCGTGTCGATTTTGTGAGAGGGTTTCAGCTCCGGACTGTTTCGCATCAAGCGCACGGTTTCGGAAATGAGCTCGGAGAGATCCACCGGTTGCGTTCTCGGCTCGATAGGCCGGGCATACGAAAGAAACTCGGTGATGGTCCGGTTCAACCGTTCCGTTTCGCGGGTAATGATTTCGGCGAGCTGGTACTGGTCCTTGCTCAAACAGAGATCGGACCGCAAAAGATCGAACGATCCTGCGATTGACGCGAGTGGATTCCGGATCTCGTGAGCAATACCCGCCGACATGGCACCGATCGCCGCCATTTGCTCCTTCTGGCGCATCTGCCGCTCGAGCTGCCGGAGTTCGGTGATGTTATCGAAACACCAGACATTACCGGCCGTGTTCTTTTCGTCGATCATGACGGGTGAAACGGAAAACCGAAGATGAATTTCGTGCCCGTCGCGCCGGTTCGTGGAAATCTCGAATCGTGTGGAATCGACGCCGGGCATTCCCGGAAACACTTCCCAGATCGTGAGTCCGATTGCTTCGTGCGCTCGATATCCCGTGGTTTCTTCGGCCGCACGGTTGAAGAGATAAATGCGGCCTTCGAGGTCCGTGGTGACCAGGCCGCTGCCGAGACTGTCGATGATCCGGTCGCTGAATGCCTGCAGGAATGCGATCTGTCCCGTGGACTTCTCCAGCTCGACACCCGTCCGGCGCCAGCTCTCGGCCAGATAGTTCGAAAGAAAGGCTACGGAACAGAATCCGAAGATGTTGAGACTGATGATGTACTGCAGCAGGCCCAGGTCCGGCCATACGTTCGGGTTTGTCCGAATGTAGCCGAAGTATCCGAGATCCATATGGATGAAATGGATCAGTGAACTCGCCGTTCCCGCCAGGAAAGCGCCACGCCGCTCCAGCAGGATGCTGGACATGACAATTTCCAGAAAGTACAGAGAGGAAAAATAACTGTCGACGCCGCCGGTGCGGTTCACCGTCCAGGTGATGAGCAGCAGGTCGACGGCGATTTGAGCGTAGGACTGCAGAACGTAGGACTTGTCCAGCTTGAGGAGAGCGAACCAGCATGCTGAGAGCACGTAGACGGCTCCCAGCAGGATGGTCATGTCCCGCGACGGCATCACATTGCGGATGACCTCCGCCGCGGCAAAGACCGTGAAGACGACAAGGCGAACATAGATCAGCCGCAGGATGAGCGAGAAGATAGGCATGTACATCGAAATGACGATGCCGCCGACGGTGACGCCGAGAACGACGATCATCGCGGGTTCCAACGCCGTCATCAGGTCGCCGACCGCAGAGTCCACTTCCTCTTCGTAAAAGTCTGCGATCTTCGTAAGCATGACTTCCAACGCTCCGGCCGCTTCGCCGACTCCGATCATCGAAACCACCATCTGCGGAAACACGCCCGAAGCTTTTAGCGGATCGACGATTGTACGCCCCTCCTCAATCGCCTTTTTGACGCTGAAGATTGCTTCTTCGATGACCGCGTTACCCGATGTGCGCGCTGTGATGTCCAGGCAGTCGAGAATCGGCACGCCGCTCGCGATCAACGTCGCCATGGTTCGTGTAAACCGGGCCACCGAAATCTTTCGCAGCAGCGGACCAAATATGGGAGCCTTCAGGATGAGAGCATCCACGTTGTAACGTCCCTTTGGCGTCGCGTAGTACGACTTGAACAGAAAGCCCAGGATGACCAGACCGATAGCCACAAATATACCGTAACTGCCGACGAACTGGCTCGCGCCGATAACGATACGGGTCGGCAACGGCAGATCCACGTTCATGCTCTGAAACAGTTCCGTAAATGCGGGCACGACTTTCCACAGAATCAGGGTGATCACGGCGCTCGCAATGACCACGACCGCTATCGGGTAGACCATGGCGGACTGCACGGCGCGCTTCAGCTTGACGGCTTTTTCGATGTAAATCGAAAGCCGCTGAAAGATCGTATCGAGAATACCGCCCGCTTCACCCGCGGCCACCATGTTTGTGTAAAGTTCGTCGAAGACCTTCGGATTCATTTTCATCGCAGCCGCGAGGCTGTTGCCGGACTCCACCTCTTTCGTCACATTCCTGATGGCAGCCGCGAACTTCTTGTTTTCCTGGGTATCTGCCAGAATCTGCAGACATTGGACGAGAGGAACCCCGGAATCGATCATGACCGAAAACTGGCGCGTGAAGACCGCCAGGTCTTTCGCCGTCGGATTTCCGCCGAATTCCATGTTGAAGCGGCTGGGTTTCTTCTCCTCCGCCTCGAGCAGGAAGATTTGCTCGCGTCTGAGGGCGAGTGCAAGCGACTGCCTGGTGTCCGCCTGACGCTCGCCCGAGACCTGCTCACCCTGGCGAGTTCGCCCCTTAAATGAGAAATTTGGCATAAATGTGCTACCTCTGAGCCATTTTTCATTCTAAAAACAGGGCGTCCGGAATAGAACGAAAAACGCACGGGACTGTAGACAGACCCCCCGCCACCTAAAACTTTGATACCATACGGCGGGTCAATGAAGGTACCTCCTCAGACTACCAAACTTTATCTCGCCGGGGTGTTTCTCCTCACCCTGGCGTTGCTGGTATTCGTGCAGGCGGCCTTCAATCTCAGTCCATTTTTCAGCCCGTCGGAACCTAACCAGATAGTCCTTCTGGTGACCCTTTCGACCTTTATATTCCTCGTTTTGCTGGTCTTCGGCTTTGTGCTGCTTCGCACCCTGGTGAAGGTGTGGGCGGAAAGACGAGTGGGGAAACCCGGCTCCAAGTTCAAGACCAAGCTGGTCTTTACGCTGATCCTGCTGACGCTGATTCCCGCAACCTGCCTGTTCGGATTCGCCTTCGGACTGGTCAACCGCAGTATTGACCAATGGTTCTGCGTTCCGGTTGACGAGATTTTCGAAGCGACTTCCGAAATGAGCGCGTTCA
>QHXD01000894.1:3109-4653 GCA_003223895.1 Acidobacteriota bacterium | reverse complement strand
TCGCACAAGTATGAGCGAGTCCGAGGGCGCGGGCATATAACAATTCCACTTGATCGCGCAGGCAATTTCGGATACTGACTGGAGCCTGAAGTCATTTATGGTCAAGAAACGATGTGGATGGGTCGGCGAAAGCAATTCCCTGATGCTCGAATATCACGATCGGGAATGGGGCGTGCCGGTCCACGATGACGTTAAACATTTCGAGTTCCTTGTTCTGGAAGGAGCGCAAGCTGGATTGAGCTGGTCAATCGTCCTGAACAAGCGTGAAGGCTATCGTCGCGCTTTCAGCGAGTTCAATCCCAACAAAGTGGCGCGATATACAGAGAAACGCGTTCAGAAGCTGCTGCTCGATCAGGGGATCATTCGAAACCGGCAAAAAATCGAGGCGGCTGTACGCAACGCGCCGGCGTTTCTCGCAATTCAGGAGGAATTCGGAAGTTTTGATGCGTATTCGTGGCGCTTTGTCGGCGGAAAACCCAAAGTGAACCGCTGGAAAGTCATGAAGCAGATTCCCGCCACCTCCAGCGAATCCGATGCCTTCAGCAAGGACCTGAAAAACCGCGGATTCACCTTTGTGGGTTCCACTGTTATATACGCACATATGCAGGCAGTCGGAATGGTGAACGATCACCTCGTCGACTGCTTCCGATATCGGGAAGTCGCCACAGTCAATCAGCCAATCGCCGAGCCCGAGGAATTAGGCAATGCCGGGCGGATCCAATGGGTATCAGGCCGCCTTGGTGAGGCGCCAGCTTACGCCGGGACTGATTTCATCATTGCTAGGGACGGTCAGATTGCCGCGGTTTATCTCTTTTTCGACAAGCCACCCCTGATAGCATAGACCGCCGCCGCCACAGCGGACGCTATTAGAAAATCAGCCGGGCCACGATCTGGCCGGTGCGCGGCCGGGCGCCGCCGGAATTTGCAACTCCGCCGTTGACGAAATTCACGTATCCATATCCACCCGTCAACTGTCCTGCTGCATTTCTCGTGGTTGGCGTGATGGGACTTACGTTAGTCACCCCTCCAACACTCGGGATTTGGAGGTATAAGCGGTTGAACACATTCTGGAACTCCGCCCGGATGTTCAACACGACCTTATCTTCCCCAGCGAGGCGGAAGTTGCGGCCCAGGCTCAGAGCCTCAGACGGCTGACGCTGCCAGCGAAAGTTGTCGTAATAAGGCGCCGAATTCCCGAACGTTCCCGGAGCCGCGTCAACCCACGCATTGGGATTCAACACGAGATCCTTTGTCGGATCGACGCAGTGGCAGTTCGGGTCTTTCGACAGGAATGGCTGACCGGGAACTCTATTCCAGAACGTGGTGGCACCGCCGAACGTTGCTGGATTGTTCGCGCGAGCCAATTGGACGAAGAGTCCATTCGCGGACGGAGGCACGCGGATCAGATCTCCACTTTGATAGCGGAGCACCCCGCCGAATACCCAGTCGTGCAATGCGACCGATACCAGCTTCAAACCCGCGGAATTCGAACTGATCTTGGGCGTGGTGTAGTTGAAACTGATCACCAGCGAATGCGGGTGGCT
>QHXD01000894.1:0-3052 GCA_003223895.1 Acidobacteriota bacterium | reverse complement strand
CAGATACGACGTGTCACCGTTCGAGCCGTTGACCAACTCCTTGGAAAATGTATACGCCGCTGCGAGCGTGAGACCATGCGAGAACCGCTGGGTAAGTTTGGCCTGGAGCGAATCGTACCAGGTATTGCCGAGTGGCGGACCGAGGAAAGGCGGAATTCCGAGCCACTGCGGATAGGGCCGCAGCGCCTGGTTGAGCGGCTGAGATGCCGGGAATCCCGGATAGACATTGTTCGGATTCGCCAGGTTCGGGAACCGCGCGATCACTTGAGGTGAACTGATCGGCGTTAACAACAAAGCGCGATCGGCGGCGCTGTTGATGTCAAGACCATTCGCCCTGATCGCATCCAGCGTAAGGGCGTTGTAGTTTCGCGATTGCAACACAGGCGCTGTCCACCACACGCCGCGATTGCCGACGTATGCCGCCTCGACCAACAGATTCGAAGTCAACTCGCGCTGCAGGCCAATGCTCCATTGGAATATGCGCGGCGGCCGGCCGGCATGGCGGTCGATTGAAATAAACGGGGATTGGGGCGGCCGGTTACCCGGAGACACTTCGAACGGATAGTGCGGCGAGAAATCGGGCCACACGATCGGCGCATTACCGAAGCGGTTTCCCGGACCAAAGATGTTGCCGTCCGACAAACTGCTGAAGGTTTCTGAGAACGAGGCTGTAGGCGAGTAGAAATCGGGAACGCTGTATGAGAGGTAAGCGTTGTTCGGCGCCGACCCATAGGCAAGGCCTGCTCCTGCCCGAAACACTGTCTTCTCCATGACCTGATACGCCATGGACAGGCGCGGCCCAAACGCCCACGGGTAGTTCTTGTTGAAGCTGCAGTTGCATTGCCCTTCGTAATCCACGGAACCCAGGCGGTTGTTCAAAAGAGGATTCGGTTTGTCGAAGTTGGCGCTCTGCATGCGTCCGTATTGTTCCTTCAGCAGCGTGACATAGTCATATCGCAGGCCGTAGTTGACGGTCAGCTTGCGGGTCACTTTCCAGCTATCCTGCGCGTAGAACGCCATCGAGTGGTTGCCCAACCGCGCATTGGTAAGCTGCGAAACCGTGATGCCCTGCGTGTTGCCCATCAGAAAACTGGCATAGCTCAATCCTGTCGTGCTGTTCAAACCACGGCCATTCTCCCAGGTCCCGATGCCCGCCTGAGCAGCGTTAAAATTGATGATGCCGTTGGCGCGCGTGGAGTTGATGGTCTGGATGCCTTCGACAATCAGGTCAGCACCCATCTTGATGCTATGGTTTCCCTTCACCCAGGTATAGGTGACGTTGGCCGTCGGCTTCATATCTTTGTTCTGGGCCATGAAACCGGATCCAACAGTCGGGGCGCCCGGTACCGAAGAACCGATTCCTCCACGCGCCGCATCGAAGACTCCGTTGACGTTTGGAAAGTAATTGACGTAGAAGTTGCTCCTCCAGCCGAGCGTGCTCTGGTCGAAAGTCGAAACCGTTCGGTCGTAGTTGATGCGATACGTGTACGAGTTGCTGGCCAGCGGTGCAGCGTTCGACCATGGCTGCGTGAAACCGTTCTGATTGGGCGAGCGTTGACGGTTGAGAGTGAAGTAGAAGCTGAGTTTGTTCTTGGAATCGAAGTTGTGGTCGATCTTGAAACTCGGGACTGTCGTGTGAGTAAAGTTCGAGTATCCCGGAATCGAGTAATTGTTGATCAAGTTATCATTTGTCGGATTTGGCAGCAGGGCCTGGATCTTCGCGGCGACCGGATCGAGAAGCGCCGGGTCGATGACATTGTTCGGAAACGGATCGCGAATCGTAGTCCCGTCTGGCGCCCTTCGCGTTGTCCTCGGATCATAGAGTTGGTTCTGGCGAACCGGGCGGCCCAGCGGATCAACGGCCGGCTGCCCGCCGATGGTTAACTGCGGACCGAGCGCCGCGCTGAAGTCTCCTCTCCTGTAGGCAAGCGTCGGCACCGTGTAAATTCCGTTGGACGTGAATCGCGTTTCGCGGAACTGATCAAGGTTAAAGAAGAAGAAACTCTTGTTGTGGCCGTCGTAGAGTTTTCCGAACGCGATCGGACCACCGACGTTGAAGCCCCATTCGTTGCGCCGCTGCCTGTTTCGAATGTGCTGACCCGCTCGTCCGGTGTCTCCAATCACAAAATAATCGAACACAGCGCCGTGGTAATTGTTGGTACCGGATTTCATCGTGTAGTTGAAATAACCGCCACCCGCCTGTCCATACTCGGCGTCATAGTTCCCGGTCTGGACGGCGATTTCCTGCATCGAGTCCACGCTCGGCTGGTTGATCTGGTTTTGTGCGCGCCATAAACCATTCGTCGCATCCTGTCCCTCGATGCGGATCGCCTGGGAGCTGGAGGGCATTCCGTTGACGCGAAGCGTGAAGTCGTTTTGAAAAGTCGTCCCCGGAAGCAGCGTGACCACGGCCAGCGGATTCCGGATCCCGGCCGCTCCTGCTCCGATCGTCAGCGCAGGAAGCGAGTCCAGCGTGTCGGTCTGAATGTTGTGGCTGACCTCGCCACTTTCCGTTTTAAGCAATGGCGCCGCCGCTTCGACGGTGACCGATTCCGTGTTGGCGCCGACTTCCAGCGCCGCGTCGATGCGCACGACCTGCGCCACCTGAACGGCGATGCCGGGCCGCACGAACTTCTTGAATCCGGGAAGGAGAACGGAAACCTCGTACGTACCCGCCGGCAACTGGGGAAGCGTAAAATTACCGGTCTC
This sequence comes from Acidobacteriota bacterium, assembly GCA_003223895.1. Classification (GTDB taxonomy): domain Bacteria; phylum Acidobacteriota; class Terriglobia; order 20CM-2-55-15; family 20CM-2-55-15; genus 20CM-2-55-15. The sequence goes on along the minus strand of QHXD01000894.1, from coordinate 343 downwards.
CGAACTTCCTGCCGTGTATACCGCACCAGTCCCAACATTCTTCGCTTCGATGGAGGCGCCGGGAATCACAGCGCCGGTCGCATCGGATACTGTGCCGGTGATCGTGCCGCGATCGGTCTGGGCAAACGCGGCAGGAACCGCCACTAGACAAACAGCTAACAATAGTGAAAGCGCTCTCATGGGCTTTATTTCCTCCTCTCGGTCCGTTGGCAATTAACCACCCCTCCAAGCTTTGAATCTTAACAATATCGGGTTCTGCTGCAAATTCTTATCGTTGAAGTAGCTGGCAGGTGTGAGTTCGGTCACTCGCTCAGGAGGCCAGAACCGCAGCCCAGACTGCCGG
>QHXD01000212.1 GCA_003223895.1 Acidobacteriota bacterium | reverse complement strand
CGGCCGCATTACGAATGGCGTTGTACTCGTGCTCGTGATGCGTTTCGTAGGCACTGACGGTGTAATAGCCCGACCATTCGCGGTAGTTCAGGCTCTCGCACAGCGCAAAAGTTTTGGCATGGAATGCAGTTCCGATTGGCATTCGTAAAATGTATAGTACGGTCTTGATGAAATCCAACCCATCACGACGCCGATTTATGGGGAGCGTGGGTGCTGGTGCCGCCACCCTGGCCCTTCGGCCTCTGTATTCCCGCAACTATCTTTTCGGAGCGCCGCCGCTGCCCGGGACCGATAACTTTGTTCACCTGAATCTCAACGAGAGTCCATATGGGCCATCGCCGAAGGCGCTGAAAATGATTCGCGATGCGGTCTCACTTTCCGGCCGATACTATTATGACCTGGCGTTTGGCGGCCTTGCCGGCGAGCTGACCGACCACCATGAGCTCGACGGTGATTTCGTGGTGACTGGCGCGGGTTGTACCGAAATCCTGAAGCTGTGCGATGACCTGTTTCTCGGACCAAAACTTCAGCTCGTCGTGGCCGAGCCGACGTACGACGCAGTTATCCAATATGCGGTGAACAGCAAAGCGGAGGCGGTGAAGGTTCCTCTGACGAAGGATTACCGCCATGATCTCGCAAAGATGGCGGACGCTGTCACACCGCAAACCGGAATGGTGTACATATGCAATCCGAACAATCCCACCGGCACGATCGTCACGAAGGATGAGATGGACCGGTTCATGAATCGCATTCCGGAATCCGTCACGGTTGTGGTGGACGAGGCATACAGCCACTTTGCCGGTTCCGGTTACGAGAGCGCGGTCAAGTATGTGAAACAGGGACGGAACATTGTTGTCGCGAAGACCTTTTCGAAGGCGTACGGCCTGGCTGGTATGCGGGTCGGCTACGCGCTTTCGAACGAAGACCTCATCGCGAAAATGAGGCCCTTCACGGTGGATTACGCGATCAGCGCTCTTTCGGCATATGCCGCTTCCGCGGCACTCACCGATTCTCAGCACATCGAAAGATCCGTCCGGCTCATTGCCGAGCAGCGGCAGGCGCTTTATGCCGAGCTGAAAAAGGCGAAGTTCGAGTACATTCCGTCAGACTCGAATTTTGTGATGATCAACGTCGGCAGGCCCGTGGGCGACGTGATCGACGAGTTCTACAAGAGGAAGATCCTCGTCGGAAGGGAATTCCCAAGCATGCCGAACTTCATGCGGCTGACGATCGGCAACGCCGACGAAATGAAAAAATTCTTTGTGGCGTTCCGGGAGATCTTCAAGGTCTAGAGAGAACGAAAACAGAAACACAAAGAATCAGCCGCTAATTCCGCTGATTACGCGAATGGGGCGCATCAAAGAATCTTTTTCTGCGCCCCATTCGCGTAATCAGCGTAATTCGCGGCTAATTCTTTGTGTTTCTACTGCCGCAAGGCAAACGTGAACAACGAATTCCCCGCCGCAATTGCAACGTACTGCCGGCCGTTTAATGAAAATGTCATCGGGCCTGAAATGACGCGGCCACCAACGTTCGCTCTCCACAGCAGCTTGCCGTCGCGGGCATCGAGTGCATAGAAGTAGCCTTCCCGTCCACCGCTGAAGAGCAGGTTCGACGCGGTAGTCAGGATGCCGGCGTCGGTCACGTCCGTCATCTTGAACTGCCACTTCATTTCGCCGGTGTGCGGATCGAGAGCCCGAATCGCTCCGTATCCCTCGTCTTCTTTTGCAAAGTTATTGACCGTCGTGCGAATTCCCTGAGGAACGGTGTTCCTCGGCCCTCCTCCGCCATAGGTCCTGCCCTCGACGAATTCCTGCTCCTGCTTGACGTAGAGACTGGAGTAATTCGCCCATGTCGGAATATAGAAGAGCCCGGTCCGTGGACTGAAGGACGGGTTATACCAGTTCGTGCCGCCCTGGTTGCCGGGAAGGATGAGGGTGCCCTGGTTGTTCGGTGTCATGCCCGGAACGCGCTGCGGCCGGCCCTTCGCATCGAAACCGCTGGCCCAGTTGACTTCGACGAAAGGTTTGCCGAGAAGGAATTGGCCGGTGGCGCGATCGAGTACATAGAAGAAACCGTTCCGATTCGCCCAGAGCATGACTTTCCGCGGGCTGCCTTGCCACTGAATGTCGGCGAGGACGGGAACCTGCGTGGAGTCGTAGTCGAACTCATCGTGCGGCGAGAATTGGTAATACCACTTCAGCTTGCCGGTATCGACGTCGAGCGCGACGACCGAACAGCTATAAAGGTTGTCGCCGGGCCGAGGGTCGCCGTTCCAGTCCGGGCCGGGATTTCCGATACCCCAGTAAGTAAGGTTGAGATCAGGATCGTAAGAGCCGGTTACCCAGACCGAAGCGCCGCCGTGCTCCCATGCGTTGCTATCGGCCGGCCATGTCTCGTGGCCCGGCTCGCCGGGTCCGGGGATGGTGTAGAACTTCCAGGCTTCCTTGCCGGTTTTCACATCATAAGCAGCGATGAAGCCGCGAATGCCGTACTCGCCACCTGCAGTGCCGACGATCACTTTGTCTTTCATGACGAGCGGAGCGAGGGTCATGGCATAGCCCTTTTCCGGCGGAGCAATCTGGATATTCCACAGCGGGCGGCCGTTCCTGGCATCGATGGCGATCAAACGCGCATCGATCGTGGCCATGAAGAGCGTATCGCCGAGCACGGCAACGCCGCGATTCACGCGGCCGCAGCAGGGACGGGCCGCTGACTCGGGTGTCCAGGAATAGGTCCAGAAGATTCGTCCCGTCGCAGCATCGAGCGCAACCACGTCATTCGGGGCCTGAACGGTGTACATGATGCCGTCCACAACCAGCGGCGTCGCCTCGAATTTTTCCAGCGATCGGGCCTGGAAAATCCACTGCTGTTCCAGGTTCTTCACATTCTCCGGAGTGATCTGGCTCAGCGCACTGTAACGCTGGGCGTTGTAGTGTCCGGAATAAGTGAGCCAGTTCTGCGGCTCCTGATTCGACTTCAGGAGACGGTCATTGGAAACCTGCGCCTGGAGCGAAGTGGCGATCAGGACAATCAGAAATAGCGCGCGTTTCATGACTATAGTCCTTTCAGCGAAGCCAGGTAGCTGACGACGTCGGCCAGTTCCTGGGAACTCAGCTTGTCCTTATACGAAGGCATTGTGGAGTTGGCAACGAAGGAAAATTCACGCAGATTCGATTTGGAGAAGGACCGTAGCTGCTCCCTGGAATCGAGCAGCTGCAAGGTGAACGAATCCTGATTCAAGAGTCTCCCGGTGACCGTAGCTCCGTCGCGAGTAACGACCTTTAACGTGCGGTTTGCCGGCACGATCTCGGCATCCGGATCAACGAGCGACCGCTGTAACTCGAGGGTTCGCCGCGCTCCGCCGATCTGGCTGAGATCCGGTCCAACGCGAGAGCCATTGCCGAGCACGCGATGGCAACTGGTGCAACCGCCCTTTCCTTCAAAAATGGTTTTGCCTCGAGCCGCATCGCCTGAGGCAATGGTGCCGGCAGCCGTCGCCATGCTGCGCAGATAAGCGACGATGGTGAGCGCGTTCGGTGCGCTGATATTGGTCTCCGCCATCGGTGTTCCCTCGATGCCATTCCGGATTATGCGCGCCAGGTCGTCGTCCGTCGATCCACGGCGGAATTTGCCGTGGCCGATGTCCGCGTCTTTAATCAGGTCGCCGTCCGGTCCGTGGCAGCGCTGGCAAGTGTTGGCGTACTGCTGCCTTCCGGCTTCGATATCTGCCGGAGTGAATTCGTGCTGCGCGAGCACCGTGCCGGCGCCGGCTACCAGAATGAACATCAAGGTACAAACTCGGACTGGCCACATACCGTGCCGCCTTTCTGGTTTAAAGAATGCGGCTGATCTTACCTCCCGCCGATGAATGAGGTCAACGACGGGAGTGAGTGGGCTCTTGTCAATAAAGTTCCACGTCGAAGCTCAAAGGTGCAATCAAGCTGCACCTCTATGCAGAAACGGGTGTGCCCGAATATTGGATATCGGATTCACAGAACGACTGTCTCATCGCGGGTCAAGACCAAATGGTCTCGGTTTAAGACCGATCGGTCTCGAACTCCGTGTTGCCAACAGCTTTCAGCAATGCAACTCCTTGAAATCACTCACAGACCTCCAATTCCGAAGACTGGCCCCCCGAATGCCTTTAGATGCGCTGGGAAAGGAGGGCGACATGGTCCAAAAGAACAGACGCGCAATCACGGAAAAGTTCGTGACTGCCTCGTACGGCAGTCCGGGAGTCCCAAAATCGATACGGACGGCCCAAAAGTCGGATCAGATTGTCCGTGAGAAGCCCCAGGTCATCCAAAAAGGAGAACGGCCGGTCCAGTTGGGTGGTTCGGTCACGACAAAATGCTGTCATGCGGCCCCGTAGTAAGACACGTCAGTCCCGTAGGACGTCACTGTCACCAGAAAGCGGTGCACGTCGACCGCAGAGCGGCGCACGATGGCCAGAGAGCGACGCACGATGGCCGCAGAGCGACGCACGATGGCCAGAGAGCGACGCACGATGCCCAGAAAGCGATGCACGATGCCCAGAGAGCGATGCACGATGCCCAGAAAGCGGCGCACGATGCCCAGAGAGCAACGCACGAGCTTCAAAAAGTTTGTTCCGACGATCATCGAGCATCGAAGGGAGCCGAAAAAGCGATCAAGGGCGATCAAAAAGTTGACGAACCAGCCGGAAGACTCAACATTACAATTGAAATCTCATGAATGCGAACTATGACGTCGTGGTCATTGGCGGTGGTCACAACGGCCTTGTGAACGCCGCGTACCTCGCTCGGGCGGGCAAGAAGGTGCTGGTCCTCGAGCGGCGACACGTCCTCGGCGGGGCTGCAGTCACGGAAGAGATTTTCCCGGGCTTCAAGTTTTCGGTGGCTTCCTACGTCGTTTCCCTCTTGCGGCCTGAGATCATTCGCGAGCTCGACCTGCCTCGCCACGGCATGGAGGTCCTTCCGCTGGACGGAACATTCACGCCTATGCCGGATGGCGACTACCTGTGGAGGGTGAACGACCACGCCAAAACGCGCCGCGAAATCACGCGTCACTCGCGTCTGGATGCCGAAGCCTACGATGAATACGGCAAAGCGATGGTCGAAATGGGCCGCTTCGTCAAGCCGATCCTGGGAATGACCGCGCCCGATCCGGCATCGTTGACTCTCCGGGGTCTATCGGACCTGCTCTCGCTCGCACGACGCTTTAAACGCCTGCCCAGCAACGACAAATACAATCAGGTCCAGCTCATGACGATGAGCGCCGCGGATTTTCTGGACCAGTGGTTCGAAACCGATGTGCTCAAAGCCACGATGTCGGCTTCGGGAATCATCGGAACGTTTCTCGGCGTGCGCTCGCCCGGGACGGCCTACGTCCTGCTACATCACTATATGGGAGAAATCGACGGCGCGTTCCGCTCATGGGGTCTCGTTCGCGGTGGAACCGGCGCCATCTCCAACGCCATTGCCGAAGCCGCGCGGGAAGCCGGCGCGGAGATTCGCACGGAAGCTCCCACCGCAAGAATCTCCGTTGCGAACGGGCAAGCGACGGGAGTCGTTCTGGAGAATGGCGACGAAATCACGGCGAACGTGGTTTCTTCAAGCGTCGATCCCCGTTTGACCTTTATAAGAATGGTGGGAGCCGAAAACCTGCCGGGTGATTTCGTGGAGGACATTAACCGGTATAAGTTCCGAGGTTCTTCGGGAAAAGTGAATCTCGCTCTCGACGCATTGCCCGACTTCACGTGCCTTCCCGGTGCCGGTCCGCACCTGCGCGGCGCGATCTCCATTTCTCCATCGGTGGAGTATATGGAGCGCGCTTACGACGATGCCAAGTACGGACGCTTCTCGCGCCGGCCGTACATCGATATCGTGATTCCGAGCCTGACCGATCCTTCGATCGCGCCGCCGGGCAAACACGTGATGTCCTGCTTCGTTCAATACGCGCCCTATCATCTGAAGGATGGGACCTGGGACGAGAAGCGCGAAAAGTTCGGCGACACGGTGATCGATACGCTGGCCGAGTATGCGCCAAACCTTCGCGACATCATTCTGCATCGGCAGGTGCTGACGCCTCTCGATATCGAGCGGCGCTTCGGTCTTTCCGAGGGCAACATTTTCCAGGGCGAGCTGACACTCGAACAATTGTTCTTTCTCCGGCCTGCGCCGGGCTGGGCGCAATATAAGACACCCATTCGACGTCTCTACATGTGCGGATCGGCGACGCATCCCGGCGGCGGCATCATGGGCGCGCCGGGCCTCAATGCCGCAAAAAAGATTCTCCGCGAGTGGAAAAGTTGATGGTGAGCCGGGGAGCGAGAGTCGTCATCGTCGGAGCGGGCCACAACGGACTGGTGGCCGCGTGCTATCTCGCGAAGGCCGGTCTCGCTCCTCTGGTACTCGAGCGTCGTGAAGTCGTCGGTGGAGTCGCGGTCACCGAAGAGTTCCATCGGGGTTTTCTCTGTCCGGCGGTCCTGCATGGCGCCGGTCCGTTGCTCCCTAAGATCGCCGCAGAGCTGCAACTCGAGAAACACGGGCTTTCGATGATTCCTTCCGATGTCCGTGTCCTGGCCCTCGATCCCGACGGCCCCTCGCTGCGCATCTATGACGACAGCGCGCGTACGGCGATGGAACTTACACGGCTCTCCGCCCGGGATGCGAAGACCTATGCGGCGTTTCACTCGAGCTTTGAGCAGCTCGGCCGGGCGCTGGCCCCAGTGCTGTCGATGACGCCGCCGGATGTGGATGATCTCAGTACCGCGGATTATCTGAATCTCGGCAAACTCGGCTTGAATTTCCGCAGTCTCGATAAGAAGGACGCGTACCGGCTTCTGCGATGGGGCCCCATGGCGGTAGCGGATCTCGTCACCGAATGGTTCGAAACAGACCTGCTGTGCGCCACAATCGCCGCGCGAGGAATCTTCGGCGCGTCTGCGGGACCGTGGTCCGCTGGAACCAGCGTGGGATTGCTCTTGCAGGCTGCGATGGACGGCCAGGTTACAGCTCCCGGTTCCGCCCCCAAGGGTGGAATCGGCGCCATAAGCTTCGGCCGCAGGTGCGACGATCCGCACAGGCGTTCCTGTTGCCGGAATTCGTGTAAAGGACGGCGAAGCGGTCGGCGTGGTCCTGGCCGACGGGGAAGAGGTCGCCGCGAGTGCGGTCATTTCCAGCGCCGATCCCAAAGAAACTTTACTGAAGCTGGTTGACCCTGCGGATCTGGATCCGGATTTCTTGATAAAGATGCGGAACTATCGCTGCACCGGGTCGGCCGCCAAAGTGAATCTGGCATTAGCTGGATTACCCAAATTCCCGGACGTGTCGGCAAGGATCCACATTGGCCCGGGTATCGACTACCTTGAACGAGCCTTCGACGCCGCGAAATACGGCGAGTTCTCCACGGAGCCTTACATGGACGTCGCGATTCCGTCGCTCTCGGATCCCTCGCTGGCCCCAAAAGGAGCGCATATTCTATCGATCCACGTTCAATTCGCGCCTTATCAATTGAAGAATGGGGACTGGAATTTGCAGCGCGAGAGATTCGGTGACGCCGTTGTGAAAGCACTTTCGGCTTACGCGCCAAATCTTCCTGAACTCATCGTCCACCGTCAGGTCATCACACCGCACGATCTCGAGGAAACATACGGCCTGACCGGCGGCCACATCTTTCACGGCGATCACGCGCTCGACCAACTCTTTACCTTCCGGCCCCTTCTGGGCTGGTCGCAGTACCGAACCCCGATCCGGGGTCTGTATCTGTGCGGCGCCGGGACTCACCCCGGCGGCGGCATCACCGGGGCGCCCGGGGCTAATGCAAGCCGGGAGATCCTTAAGGATTTACGATAGGTCGGGAAGGCAACCAATGACAAATGACTATTGACCAGTGACCATTGACAAAGCTTTGTCAATGGTCACTGGTCAATAGTCATTTGTCATTGGTTACCTTGCCGAACCAGCGCCTTTCTTGACACCAACTCCTGCCCGGTATCGAATATACTTCTGAATGCCGAACTCGGCCGAGGCGGGGGACCCGGTTTTTGGGGCGAAGCCGGCTGGAGCGAATGATGCTTCGCTGGCAGGGTATTTTCGAGCCCTAGCCCGACAGCTAACCCCGCAGGCAAAATCGAAATGGAGAATTTCTTGTCTACCGAACAACGGTCGGCCGCGACGCGCGTCGTCGTGGCCAGCACTGTAGCTCTCTCGTTCATTTCTTTCTGGCGAGGAGCAGCAATCGTCCTCAGCGATCTTGCATCGTCAGCGTTCTACGCCGGAGGCATTGCCGAAGGCGCCATCGGAAGAAGTGCCCCCTGGTTCGTTCTTGCCGTCATGTTGTTCAGTTTCGCCGTGAGGTCCGTGTACATGGAAAGCTGCAGCATGTACGTGCGCGGCGGTGTGTACGTGGTCGTGCGCGATGCAATGGGCCCGGTTCTGGCTCGGCTTTCGGTTTCCGCTCTGATTTTTGATTACATCCTGACTGGTCCGATCAGTGCAGTCAGCGCGGGCCAGTATCTCGGGCGCCTGATCAACGAAGTGTCGGAGATGATGAACTCCGGGATGACCGTTCCTCCGAACCTGTTCGCGGCGGGCTTTGCCCTTATCGTGATTGCGTATTTCTGGTGGAGCAACACGAAGGGCATTCACGAATCCAGCACGAAAGCGCTGCGCATCATGCAGATCACGACCGTCATGGTAGTGATGTTTCTCATCTGGTGTTCGATGACTCTGCTGACGCGCGGACCTGCGCAAATTCCGCCTCCACCGACTCCATCCAATATTGGATGGGGACCCGACGCGCTCGGATGGCTGCAGGGAACACGCTTGATTCAAATCGCAGCGGTCGCCATTATTGTTGCTTTCGGCCACTCCCTGCTTGCGATGAGCGGCTTCGAGACACTGGCACAGGTCTATCGCGAGATCGCGTCGCCGAAGTTGAAAAACCTCAAGATCACGGCAAACATCGTGTGCATCTATGCTGTGATTGCCACGGGCGTGATCACGCTGTTTGCCGGAATGATCATTCCGGATTCCATCCGTCCCGAATACCACGACAACCTCCTCGGTGGACTGGCCATGCACCTGGCCGGACCGCCGTTGTTGCGTCTGGCTTTTCATGTTTTTGTCGTCATCGTGGGTGTTCTGATTCTGTCCGGCGCCGTGAACACTTCCATGATCGGGGCCAATGGCGTTTTGAACCGGGTAGCTGAAGATGGAGTCCTGGTTCCCTGGTTTCGGAAACCTCACAAGAAATTCGGTACAACCTACCGGCTGATCAATGTGATTACGGGGCTTCAACTGGCGACTGTCATCGGCAGCCGGGGTGATGTGGTCGTTCTCGGCGAAGCTTACGCATTCGGCGTCGTGTGGAGTTTCTTCATGAAAGCGCTGGGCGTGCTCGTGTTGAGATTCAAGCGGCAGGATCAGGATTACAAAACGCCGATCAACATCACGATCGGTGGAAGAGAGTTGCCCATCGGCCTGATGGCAACGACGCTCGCATTGTTCTTCGTTGCCGTTGCCAACCTGTTCTCGAAACAAATCGCGACGATTTTCGGTGTCGGCTTCACTCTGGTCCTGTTCGCGGTGTTCACAATTTCGGAGCGCCTCAACGCGAAGACCCGCCGGGAGACGAAACAGGGCCTCGAGCAATTCAATCTCGATGTACAACCTGAAGTCAGCGTGGGAACCGCCGCGATTCATGCGCGGCCGGGATGCATCCTGGTGGCGGTGCGCGACTACAGTCGCATGACGCACCTGAAAAGCGTCTTGCAGAAAACGAACTTGCGGCGGCACGACATCGTGGTCATGACCGTCCGGGGCGTCTCTGCAGGCGCCGGCGAATACGACCTGGCTGAAAACCAGCTCTTTACCGACTACGAACGAGAATTATTTACGAGGGTCGTGGCGCTGGCGGAGAAGGAAGGAAAATCCGTCGATCTGGTGGTCGTTCCCGCCGTGAATCCGTTCGATGCCATGGTACAGACGGCCGCGAAACTTCAGGCGTCGCGCCTGGTCACTGGCGTGTCCTCCCGCATGGACTCCGAGGAACTGGCTCGCCGCATCGGGCGCGCCTGGGAGCGCCTCCCGGAGCCTCGGCATCCGTTCTCACTGGAAATCATCAGCCCGGGCCGGCCTTCCATTTACGTAAACCTCGGTCCTCACCCGCCACGACTCTGGCCCGAAGACGTCGATCTCGTTCACGACATGTGGCTCGAATTGAGCGACAAGTACGCCGGCGCGAAATTGCATCACCGCGACATTGTGGGCGTCGCCTTGCGGCGTATGCAGGAGCAGCTCAAGAACGAAGACCGCGACGACGTCGTCAGAGACATCCTTGATGAAGTCGAGCACCGGAAAGAACCGTCGCTTACAGAGGAAAAATCCGTAACCGGTTCCGACTGAAGTGCATCTCATTCCGCTCGCGTGCCATTTGGTACAGGCTTCTCCGGCAGGGCGAGTACCGGCAACACACCGTCGGCAAAACCTATATCGAAGAGCATTCCCTGGGAGACGATTCCGGCCATTGTTCGAGGCGCGAGGTTGACGACAAACAACGATTGCAGGCCTTCCAGTTCCTTTGGTTTTTCGCGTTCTCTCTTGATACCGGCCAGAATACACCGCCTGTGATCACCGAAATCGACGGTCAAGCGGACGAGCTTGTCCGAGTTCTTACATCATCTATGTCGATTTTCTTCAGGTCGTCGATCGTGATCGGCGGTTTCGTGGGTGCGGGTCGCATCGGACACTCCTTCCGTCAGGAACTTTGCCGAACTGCCTCAAAACGTGCAAGCAGTGGTGGAGGAAGGTAACTGGCGGCCTGCCGGAACAATTGACTCGCTTCCAGTTCCCGCCAGAGCACTACGATGGTTTCGTGCTGGTCAGAAATGGATTGTTCTCCATCAATCAACGTGAAAGAGAACTGTTTGCTGAGTCTCTCGTATTCGTGGATCACCTTGCGGATGAAACGGTCGTAGCTCTGGAACGGGTCCGTTAAGCCGGTGACATCCTGCCCGGCCTCATAGAAGCTCGGTTGGCGCGACAACGCGATTCGGCTTGCACAGGTTTCAGGTGAGACCGAGAAATAAAAGACGAGGTCGGGCTCGAGAATCGGCTCGTAAAGCTTCATCGACCATTCCCGATCGAGACCGCGGGCCACGTCGCGAGCGATACCCGTGAACACGTAACGATCAGCAATAACGGTCTTGCCTTGCTCCAGGGCCGGCACGATCTCCGTGTCGAGCCTGTCCCGGAAGTCAGCCGCTGCCAGTTCTGCGAATTGCGCCGGCATCAGGCTCCTTTCCGCTTTTCTCGCTTTGAGGACCGGCTTAATCAGCGGAGAGGAGTTCCATTTCGTGACCACTACGTCCTTTCCCTGGCCTGTCAGCCAGCTTTTCAGCAGCTTGCGTTGAGTTGTCTTGCCTGAGCCGTCCGGTCCTTCGAACGCGAGGAGTTGTCCGCCGTTCTTCATTCCAAACATGGCTTTTTGGACGTAGACCACAGGAAAAAAGTTTACGTAAAGAATTGTTAAAGGGGAGGTGCGCAGTGAAGTCTGATATAAAGCAGTCCGCAACACGATGAAATTGATTCAGTGCATCATTCGGCAGCAAAAGTTGAACGACGTCGTCAACAAGCTCGTAACCGTGACCACCGGATTGACAGTGTCCGAAGTGCGCGGCCAAGACTGTAACGGCGGTCACCCGATCGTCTATCGCGGCGTCAAGTACCAATTAACACTGTTGCCGAAGTTCAGAATCGAGATCCTGACCGACGACAAGAAACGGCGCGAACCGGTGAGATCGGCGATGGGAGAATATTTGTTCTTCCTGTCGACGAAACCTATCACGTTCGTACCGGTTTCCTGGACTAGGCTCGGCCCTTTCTACGCGTCCTGTAACTCCTTCATCGTTGTGTCTTTATGATTTTCTTATGACTTTGTAATGCTTTCCTTACAACTTTGTACGATGCCCGACGAAAATGTATGGACATTGAAACATACATCTTTTATAAAAATCGCAGTTCGACACAACGAAGTGCCGATCGGAAAGACTGCGAAGTCTTCGATCCGGATTTTCCGGGTCGAGGGCTTTTTTTATTTTGGGCCTTCGTGGTCTTTCCTGGACGCCGCGGTCCTTTTTCGATCCACAAATCCAAAAAGGAGAAGGACATGTCATCGAACGAGAAACCGACCACCAGAGCGACGCTGGGTCTGACCGGATTAACCTCGAACGCCATGGCGCTGATCGCGCCGGGCGCGTTTTTGTGGCTCACATTCTTTATTCTCGTACGGAGCGCCGATGGCGGCTCAAGGGATGTGGTTTGGTATTTTGGCCGCGCTTCTGCTGTGTTTGGCCACGGCTATTGCGTACGCGGAACTCTCGAAACTCTATCCTGGAGCGGGTTCGTCATATTTTTTCGCCGAGCAGGCGTTTCTCAGCAAGACAAAAGCATTCAAATTCGCCCGCATCGCAAAGTTCATCGTCGGTTGGGCGAGTCACCTTTATTACTGGGTCTATCCTGGACTGATGGTCGGCGTGACGGCGCTGATCGTCGGTTACGTGCTGGGCCAGGTTTGGCCGGACACTTTCAACCCAGCCGTGCCAAGCCCTCTCTTCATGATCGGTTTCTCGGTCCTCTTTTCATTTGGCGTGGCGTACATCTGTTTCCGTGGTGTAAGCGGCACGACGGCCGTTAACGCCGCAATCAACGTGATTCAGATTGCGGCCCTGGTTGTGTTTTCAGTGATCGCCGTCGGCTATCGCCTGAATCATCCACAGGGCGCTCCGGGAATAACTCTGGATCCCAATGGAACTGCGATCACGAGTGTCATTGCGACGGACAAAGATGGTGCGCCGGTCAAAGATGCTCAAGGTAACTTTGTGTTCGCGAAGACCCCGGATGGAAAAGATCAGCCGTTCCTGGTCGACTATTCCCAACCACTGCAGACCTCCACGGATCCGAGTACCAAGGAGTCCGTAACCAAGTTTCAGTATCATCCGTCGGCCTCGTCGGTCGTTTCACCGCACTCTTTCAGCTTTGTCGTCATTCAGGCTTGTATCGCGATCCTGATCCTCGTCGGTTTCGAATCGGTGACGGCAATGGGAGAGGAGGCGAAGAACGCAAAGCGTGACATTCCGCGCGCTGTCCTCCTGTCGCTGTTGATTCAGGGATTGGTTTGCTACCTCATCGAGTATTTTGCAGCGAATTATTTCCTGCACAACGGGTATCAGGTCTCAAATGCCCTGGGTTCGGCCGCGCCGGTCGGTGACATGATGATCATCGCCGGCACGTGGTTGTTCGGCAGCGCTGCGGCGGGCAAGGCATTCATGCTCGTGCAGGCGTTCACGGTGTTTCTCGCGCTGATCGGAACGACGCTCTCGTGCATGAGCACGGGCGCGCGCGTGACCTACGCGATGGGACGTGACGCGGAAGTCCCGGAACATTTCGGATTGCTTCACGGCGAGAAACTGACGCCTCACCGCACCATCTGGACTCTCG
>QHXD01000211.1 GCA_003223895.1 Acidobacteriota bacterium | reverse complement strand
ATTGTTGCGAGTTTCGGGGCTGGTGCTTCGGCATTGATGGAATACGGTTGCCTGGTTTTGGCATCGTAGATGAGGATCTCGGCATCGCTGCCGATACCGTTCGCGGCCGGATCGACGAGCCCTAAGACCGCTTGGCCGGCAACTGCCGCGTCAAAGGCGTTCCCTCCGGCGCGCAGGATGTTTTCAGCGGCGCGCGTGGCTTCCGGTTTCATGGAAGAGACCGCAGCGTGCGTGCCTCGAATGACGGGCCGCATCGTTCCAGCGGTTTGTTGCTCTTCCTGATCAGATGGTCGCGTTGTGCGTTGCGTCTCTTGAGCACGGGTTTGGAGTGCATACGCGGCTGCCACCAACAACGCCAATGCCGCTATACGTCCTGCGTTCTTCATGGCCACACCTCTATTTTGGAGATGCCGGATAGCATATACTGTATGACAGCGGCTAAAGATCGAAATCTGAAATTCGGGCTCTGGCCCCAAATTCATTCCGCCGCCTTCGATTTGTATCCATCGTAGTACCGAGCTAAAAACACGAATTTGGATGCTCTTAGCATGGGCGAGACATGGCCGTTTGATATGAAGTTGTCGGCATCGGACACCTCCGCGTCCGAATAGGCCTCTCGATTGTTCAGCACGATCCGGGCGTGAAGGCACTCATAAACATCGAGAGTTCGCCACATGAAGGAGTCTTTGTGCCTGCGGTGCTTCAGCAGAGGTTTCGGAAGGTGTCGGCCGCGGAAGCCGCGTAAGGCGGATGCTATCCAGAAATCCCAATCGTCGAATCCGCTCACATTGACACGATAGCCGCCGACTTCTTCCCACATCGATTTCCTGAACATACTGCAGTAGCCGATCTGGTTGAAGTATTTGAGGCGCTGCAGTTCGTACTTGCCGGCCGTCCATACTCTTTCGATATCTCCAAAGTCCTGTCGATCCGTGTACACCAGGGAAAGCTGCGGATCGGCATCCAGCATATCCGCGCACTCTTCAAGCATGGTCGGGCCGATCAGATCGTCCGCATCGAGAGGAAGAATGTACTGGCCGCCAGCCTCGGAGATTCCGCGATTGCGAGCCGCCGCCACACCCGCGTTTATCTGGCACACGAAGTGCATGCGACGCTCCGGAGTTTCCGCTATCAAACGTTCGATTACAGTCCGGGTGCCGTCCACACTGCCGTCATCGACCAGAATGATTTCGATGTCGTGCAGGGTCTGTGCGAGAACGCTCTGTACAGTCTCGGAAAGAAAAGCATCTGAGTTGTAGCAAGGGATGATCACCGATACTTTAATGGCCGGCGTCCAGGCCTGTCTTTCACGTTCCACGGGTATAGAGAAGGTTGCACTTTGCGCAGGCGGGCATCAATCCGCACTGCGAAACCGTCTCCCTCACCTGATTGAAGCGCGCACTTTGCCAGACTTCCCTGAGATCCGAAAACATCCATGCGAGTACGGATCGAGTGGCATCGTGTTTTGTTCTGGGCCGGCTTGTCGGATCCCATGACGAACGGCTGAATGTCCGCAGGATCGAGCCTGGGATTGTATCGAAGCTTCAATCGCCAATTCGCAGCATCGATTCGAGCTACCTCGGCGTTCAGTTCGTCGATGCAGTTCGGGTCAAGCCTGAATTTGTAGGAATGCCAACTGGCCTTGCTGTGTCGGTATTCCCATGAAAAATGTTCCGCGCAGTACCGGTCCATTCTGGCCGATGTTTCGTCCGAGATATACCACGGGAAGCTCACATAGACCGTTTCCACGCCCTCCTGTTCGAGGAACTGCACGAACTCGAACATTCGGTGAACCATTCCATCTGAGATGACGAAGTTGACAGTGATCTCCCCCAGATATGCGTCCGCCTTCTTCTGCTCCCTCAGCAACCGAATACCTTCCAGCGTTCTTCGAAATGAGCCGTTGCCTCGTATGGAGTCGTGCTCGGTTTCGAAGCCATCGAGAGAAATGGAAACTTCGAGACGGCCGGAGATTTTCAGCAGCGACTCCAATCTCTTCTCGATCAGCGTGCCGTTAGTGCATATCGCAGTCCATCGCGGGTCTTTCGCGAGCAGGTCCACGAGTCCATCCCACTCGCGATACACCAGTGGCTCTCCGCCCCACAGGTACACGTTGGACCGGAGTGCGCGTGTCGCTTCGAGCACCTTTTCGACGATTGAGAGATCCAGATCTTCATGTTTCTCTGCCGGTGTGAGTTGGTGATGGTATCCGGCCTCGTTCCACTGGTAGCAATGGGTGCAGCGCAGGTCGCATCGGTTCGTTAACTTGAACGACACTTCTTCCGGCAATGGCCTGGCGCGCCAATCGCCATCCTCTGCAAATCGTCTTGCCGCCAGGAGGTTTGGGGCAATCCGCCGCATCTTCTCGAATGTGATTTGGTCGAATCGTGGACCGGGTTTCGTGTCCATGCTTGCACCTTATTATCTGCGCGCTGTCGTCTCATCGAGCAAGATTCTCAATCGCTTTGCCGTCGCTTCCGGAGTGTCACGGATATACGACTCGTGGTCTCCAGGGACGGTGTGAACTACGAGTCCGCCTTTGCTCAGACGGCGCCAGTCTCTGCAGAGGCCTTTTTGATCGTTGCCCGAACTGATTAGTAGAGTTAGCCGGCCGGGATAAGGCTGCGGGCGGTAACGCATCGTGGCTTCCACGTTGTTGAGCGCGCATACCCAGGAAGCCGTCTTTTGTTTCAAAGTGAGCGCAACGTCCAGCCAGTAGTACAACCACCGGACTGCCCTGAAACGCGGCTGATGACGAAGGCGATCCCGAAGCATGCGTCGCAGATTTGAGAAGCCGGCGCGCACGACCAATCTTCTGCTTCTCAAGATCGCGAGCGGCCGGTCGAAAAACCGGCCGCGGAAAGACCCGGCATCGATTGGACACCACGTGTCCATGAGGAGCAGCAAGGCGACCTTCTGCCCCTGTGCTATCAACTGCTGCGCCATCTCGAATGCCACCACGCCTCCGACACACTCTCCGCCGAGCGCATAGGGGCCGCGCGGCTGTTGTCGGCGAATTTCGCGAATGTAAATTGCGGCCCTCTCGGCGACCGAAGTATTAGAGGAGAGCAATCCATAGACGGCCTGCTCACGATCCAAATAGCTCATCAACTTCGCATAAAGAGTCATTTCGGCCATTCCTCCGTGTCCTCCCGGGACCAGGAAGAACGGCATTTCCGAACGGCCCCTCTTGATTTCCACGAGGGCCGATCCGGGGGTAATCGGCTTCTCCCTTGTCCGAAGAAGAACGGCCAGTTCGGCAATAGTCGGGTGCTCGAAGAGACTGACGAGCGGAAGGCTCGTATTGAACGTACTTTCGATCATCGCAAAGAGACGCAGCGCCGACAGGGAATCTCCGCCAAGCTCGAAGAAGCTGTCGTGCACGCCGATGCCTTGTACACCCAGTGCCTGCTCGAACGCCTGCGAAACGCCGCGTTCGATCTCGTCACGTGGAACGACGAAATCCTTTCCTCGTGACACTGCGTTTGCAGCGGGAACAGGCAATGCTCGGCGATCAACTTTGCCGTTGTGGTTCAGAGGCAAGCTTTCGAGCAGCACAAGCTCGGACGGCACGAGGTAGTGGGGAAGCCGTTCCCGCATGAAATCACGCATGATGGAGATGATCTCGCCGTCCCTCGAGCCTTCAGCGGCGTCGGGAACGACGTAGGCGGTGAGGCGCTTGCCGCCCGCAGCGAACTCCCGGCCAATGACCGCGACTCTCTTCACGAGAGGACATGCGCTTAGCGCGGCTTCGACCTCGGCGGGCTCGACGCGGAATCCGCGGATCTTGACCTGGTCGTCGATGCGGCCGACGAATTGGAGGCTCCCGTCGCGCTGAAGCCGCACGAGGTCCCCGGTCTTGTAAAGGAAGGCACCTGGGCGATCACAAAATGGGTTCGGGACCAGCCGCTCGCGGGTCAACTCCGGATCATTGAAGTAACAACGCATCAGGCCATCGCCGCCGACGTAGGCCTCGCCGGCCACGCCAATTGGAACCGGCTGTTGAAAGGAATCCAGAACGTAGATCACTGTGTTGGAGATGGGCCGCCCGATGGGGATGGGTTCCCCCGCCCCGCACTCTCGACGTTCGACTGCGTGGAAGCTCGTGAAGGTCGTGTTCTCGGTCGGGCCGTAGCAGTGGATGAGCCGGCAACCTTGGGCCTGGAGCAGAAAACGTTCGACATGCGGAACGGAAAGAACATCGCCGCCCACCAGGAGTTGACGTACTTTTCCCAGGGCCATGAGGTGCGTGTCCACCAACAGCTCAAAGAGCCCAGTAGTGAGAAAGAGGACGCTCACCCGATCTCGGCAAATTGCCTGGCTGATTTCCTCCAGCGAATACCGGCGGCTCGAGGGCAGCACGAGTCTCGCTCCGTTGAGGAGGGAACCCCAGATCTCAAAGGTTGACGCATCGAAGGAGACAGGCGCCAGCTGCAGGAAGACATCTTCGGGCGTCAGGCTCGCGTAGTTTGCACCCTTAACCAGCCGCACGACGGCACGGTGGGAGACGCAAACGCCGTTCGGCATGCCCGTCGAACCCGACGTGTACATGACGTAGGCGAGGTTCTCCGCGCAAACTTCAACCTGGAGAGGCTCGTCGCTTTCGTGATCGATTTCCTCCCGATCGCTGTCCAGACTCACGATTTTCGCGTTCAATCCGAAGAGCCGGCTTTCCATCGACCTTTCCGTCACCACGATCGGCAGCGCGGCGCTCTTCAATGCCCGCACCAGATAGTCCTCGGGCGTTGACGGGTCGATCGGCAGGAAGGCCGCGCCGGTTTTCAGAATAGCCAGTAAACTCACGATCAGCTCCAGCGAAGGCTCGAGACTAACTCCAACCAACATCTCGGTCCGCACTTGTAACCTTGCGAGGTAGCGCGCGAGTCGATTGGCTCGCCTGTCGAGTTCCCGGTAGGTGATTTCGCGGTGGCTGATAACCAGCGCCGCCGTTTCGGGCGTCGCCTGCACCTGTGCTTCGAAAAGCTGGTGGACCGTCATGTCTCGTGGGTAGTCGATTTCGGTCTCGTTCAATTCCTGGAGCACGCGACGCTTGTCGGCAGCAGACAACAGCGGCAGCATCGCGATACGCTCGTCGGGGTTCTGGACGATGCCGTCGAGCAGGATGCGGAAATGATCGATCCACTCCGAGATGGTCGCCGCATCGAAGAGCTCCGCGTCGTACTCCAACGAGCCGCAGAAACCTTCCTCGGCTTCCCACATGACGAGCGTGACGTCGAACTTTGCGGTGCCGTTCTCGACGTTCCACGCGTCTACGGTCAAACCGGGCAGCGTCCATGAAGACCGTGGCACGTTTTGGTAGCCGAACATGACCTGGAATACTGGTGCAGCATTCGTCAGACGCTCACAATCGAGAGCATCGACGAGCACTTCAAATGGAAGATCCTGGTGAGTGTAGGCGCCGAGTACCATGCCGCGCGCGCGGGCCAGAAGTTCCCGGAAGCTTACGTGGCCCTCAATCCGAGTGCGAAATGCGAGAGTGTTGACAAACAGACCGATGATGTCGTGCGTTTCGACCCGGTTGCGATGCGCGACAGGAGACCCGACGATAACGTCCTCTTCGCCCGTGTACCGATGCAGCAGGACTTGGAATGCCGCCAGCAGTGTCGTGAACGTCGTCACGCCTTCGTTCGCGCTCAGACGCTTCAGAGCTTCAGTCAGATCTTTCGGAAGAGTCAGCCGCTGACAGCCCCCGCGATAGGTTCTGGTCCGCTTTCGCGAATGATCCGAAGGCAGACGCAACACCGGAAGTGAACCATCCATCTGTCGTTTCCAGTAGTCAAGGAGTGGTGCGAGCACATCGCCATCCAGCCATCGTCGCTGCCAGGCGGCAAAATCCGCATACTGCAGTCGAAGTTTAGAGAGTGGTGAAGGCTTCCCCTCACTGAAAGCGCCATAGAGCCCGCAAAGCTCGCGCATGAAAATGTCGAAAGACCACCCATCGAAGGCAAGGTGGTGCATCGTCAGGACCAGGAGGTGCTCCCGATCCGTCAGCCTGAAGAGCCGGGCGCGCATCAACGGCGGGCGCTCGAGTTCGAATGGATCTCGAGCCTCTGCCTCAGCTCCACGCCGTGCTTCACCCTCTCGTTGTGGTGCGTCGAGGTTCCGCAGATCCACGACCGGCAGCTCCAGATCCACCGGCTGATGGATTCGTTGCACGAGCTGTCCATCCATGAACCGAAGCGTGGTCCGGAGAACTTCATGACGCCTCAGCATTTCTGAAAGGCTCTTCTCCAGACATAGGATGGACAGCAATCCCGTCATCCTGAAGGCAACCGTAAGGTTGTAAAGCGGAATTCCAGGCGCAAACCGTTCGAGAAACCAGATTCGTTGCTGGGCAAATGAAGCGGCGAGGGTCGCGTCTCTTGAAACAGGCTCGAAAGGCGGACCATTACGTTGGGAACGGAGCACGGCGCGTGTCGCATTCCAAAGCCCCTCGCGGCCATCGCTGACGCCGTCCGGCGGTGGGGTGATCATCGGTTTCTCAGCCATTGTAGTAACGGCAGCAGGCAGTGCAGATTGGGAATAACCTGCCGCGGAGATACGACTGGAGCCGTTTCAACCGCGCTCCACGCCAGATTTCAAGAAGACTCTGCTCGTAGATGTTTCCAATCGGAAGATCGTAGAAAGTGTGACACGTGGTCACATCTCCCTGTGCGGAGATTTCGGCAGCGATCCATGGAACGCCGCAGCGGGATCTTCTGTCAACCATCGCTTCCCAGTTCGCTGTGAAATAGTTCCGGATATTGTGAGCTTCGAGCGTTTTCGGCTGACTGTAGAAAAGGACTCCATTCTCAGCGCATACTTTGCTGACCTTCCTCATCTGCTCTGTAAGGTTCTCGAAATCAATGCCGCCAAATACCGATGGATCGCGGACGTACGCCTGCGCGCAAGACGTGGACATGACGTTGAATTCAGCGCTGAGCACTTCAGCATACTTTTGGACCTGCTCGGCCGTCGCGTAGCTCTGCAGCTCGATGCTGACGAACGAGAACATGGAGATGTCGAGGCAGTTCAGAAAAAGCTCTTCCAAGTGCTGATAATTGGCAAGCGTGACCACGCAAGTAATGCCCAATTGAGGAAAGGCACTTCCCCTGGCGCGGCGCGCCTCATGGAGTCTATCGAGGCCTCGTATGGCGCGCTGGAAGACGCCACGGCCGCGTTGCGCATCGTTGATCGCCTGAGGGCCGTCCAGTGAGATCCACAGCCGCGTCGGCGCAGTATCCACCAGACGCTCCGCGTGCTCTTCAAGGAAGGTCCCGTTTGTCGAGAACGCGAGCTCGCAACCCCCTTTCCGGATGTGACGGATCACGTCCCATATACCGGCATAGAGCAGCGGTTCGCCTCCGAAGAATTCGAAAGCGGGCTTTGTCGGCAGACATTCTTCTACAGTCCGCAGCACGATTGGCAGTTCCAGCGCCGCGAGCTTCTCTTTCCCGTGATAGGCGCCGGTCTCTCCCCATTCGTAGCACATGCTGCACCGGAGATTGCATTGCTCGAGAAGTTGAATGACCACTAGCGAGGGAGCCGTCAATGTGTCGGATAGCTTCATCCGTTCAGCCGCCCCAAGAGCCGCCCGGCATATGCACGCGGATAGTCGATTCCAGTGCGAGCTCTTGCCATGATGTTCGAATGCAGATTCTCGAGGACGGAAATGTCAAAGCCCGTCGTTCGCCACGCCGGATACGAGATTCCAAAGCCCAGGTGTTCCCAGATCTTCGCGTTGCTCTCCTCGGCGTAACCGTAGGGTTCGAGAAGCACGACGGGTGTCGCTGAACTCAGCGAATCAATCAATGTGCATCCTCCCGGCTTGCTCACGATGCCCTTGCTCCGGCGGATGACGTTGTGCAACTCGTGGAAGTTCGGGTTTCGCCGGTATTCAATCTCGAGGGAATCGACCACTTCTCCAATCGGAGGGAACTCGTGCTCACCTCCGGAATCCCTGGTCCATGGGTGCCAGGCGGGATCCAACATGAAGGATCGATCCTGCGTCTTCCTCTGTTTCGCCTCAATCAGGTCGTGGACCACAATGCCGAGTGCGTAGCGAGTCTGCTCGAGCTCGAGGATCTTGCTCTGGTACGTGCCGATGCCCCAACCGCCACCGTGCACAATCAGCCGGTCTTCGCGTTCCGTGAAGGGAATCGGGGCAGCGTCCGTGACGAAAATTTCGTGAACGATCTTTTTCTCCGCCCAATTCCAGAGCCAGATCGAATTCCCGTTTGCCTGGAGGTTCGGATAGATCTTGAATGATGCAGAGATCTCTGCATCAATGCGACAGTGATCGACATGCAGCCGAGTGCCGCCCATCAACTGCCGGTAACGCTCGATAATCGGGAGCCAGAACCCGGACCAGACGACGAAGTTTTCCCGTTTTTGATTCAACCAGTGGTGAATCAGCTTTTGGACGCGCTCGCCATCAAGGCATTCCTGAACGTCTCGCGCCATCCGGT
>QHXD01000217.1 GCA_003223895.1 Acidobacteriota bacterium | reverse complement strand
GCAACACCGATTCCGCGCGGGTCCTCAGAATTTTTGGATCAAGCGGCCCCTCCAACCCGACGATCAACTGGACCGTGTACAGGTCTGCAGCCTGCCGGTCGTAAAGCGAATGGAACAGGAGTCCTTCCTGCAGCGGGGATAACGGCTGAATCTCGTCGATACGTCCATGTTTGGCCTCCAGCCGATCGATTGCGGACTGGGTCAACGCAACCAGCGGGACATCCGAAGGAGTCAATCCACCCGCGCCGGGTCGCGCGACCTCGCGCGCGAGCCCGTCCAACTCCGCAAACCAACTCTCGGCGAGATCGCGCACTTCCGATTCGCAAACCAGCGCCGGCGCCCAGGACAAGGTAACCGAAAGTTGTGGCCCTGAGGTCCCGTCCAGAATCAGAGCGTTCAATTCCAGGCCGTAGTTCAGCGGCATTTCCGGATCGCAAGAGCCGCTAAACGACTCCGCTTCGGGGACCATTCCCCATTCCGTCGATTCCTCGTTCGCTATACGGCCCAGGTAATTGAAGCAGATTTCCGAGGCGGGTAATTCGCTCAGTGCCCGTGCCGTCTCCTGGTTCAAATAGCGCAGCAGCCCATATCCGATGCCGTTGTCCGGCAGATGCCGCAGTTGCTCCTTGATCTGTTTCAACACGGAGGTTGGATCCGAGGGGCTGGCTTCCAGGTGGACGGGGTACACGCTGGTGAACCAGCCCACGGTGCGCGACAGGTCCACGCCTTCGAAGATCTCTTCTCTGCCGTGCCCCTCGAGATCCAACCGTACCGCCGTGCCCTGACCGCGATCGCGGCGCCGGCGCCACTTTGTAACGGCTGCGGCGAACGACGCCAACAAAATCTCATGCGTGCGCGCGCGAAACGCGGTGCGTGCCGCGCCTAACAACACTTCGGTTGTTTTCGCGGCGAGTTTGACAACAAGTCTGCCGGCTACGCCCGCGGTATCCCTCCTCGGGTCCAGCTTGCGGCGGAAGATCGGAGCAACGGGCTCGCGAAGCATATCGGTCCAGTACGCCAGTTCCCCAGTGCGTTCCGGCCTTCGCGCTTCCTGGTTCAGCCGAGCCGCCCACCCGCGGAACGACGTGCCGCACGGGCATAGCGGCCGCCCTGCATCCTGGCAAGCGGATGCAAGGTCGGCGATCAGAATGCGCCAGGAAACCGCATCGACCGCCAGGTGATGGATCGTGATACGAAGCCGTCCAGGGCGAAACCATACGGCCTGCAACATCACACCTGCGTCGGGGTCGAGGCGCATTTCCGCTACGCCGGCTTCTTCGGCCGGAATTGCCTCGCCGGCATCGACGACCCGCAAACATTCCGAAGCACGCACCGACTCTCGAGGGCGAACCTCCAGCCCGCCATCTCGCACTCGCAGGCGCAGCGCATCGTGATGGTCGAGCAACGTCTGCAGGCCCTGCACGAGCGTTCCTTCCCCCAGATCCGCCGGGACCTGCAATAGCATCGATTGGCTGATCCGTCGGCAGGAAGTGTCTCTCTCCAGGAGCCGGCGCATGATCGGAGTCGGGACAACGGACCCCACTCCGTCATCCACAGACATGATTCCGGCGGTCGCGTGCGTGGTGCTGGCGGCAGTCACCAGGGCGGCGACTGTCGGATGCTGGAATATATCGCGGGTGGTCAGAGCCAATCCCCGGCGTCGTGCTCGGCTGACCAACTGAATGGCGAGAATGCTGTCACCGCCAAGCTCGAAGAAACTGTCGTCGACACCGACGCGCGGCACTCCCAGGATCTCCGCAAACAGCGAGCAGAAAGCCTCTTCTTGTGGCGTGCGTGGCAGGCGTGATGGCTGGTCGCCGGTGAAGTCCGGCGCCGGCAGTGCTTTGCGGTCCAGCTTGCCGTTGGCGCTTAGAGGCAGAGCGTCGAGGGAGACGATCGCGGCTGGAACCAAGTAGTCCGGCAGCACCTGTGCCAGAGATTCGCGCAACGCGTCTGCATCTACCTTCACGCCTGCGGCCGGCACGACGTAACCTACCAGCCGCCTGTCGCCGGGCTTGTATTCGCGTGCCACTACGACGGCTTGCGCCACTTCCGGATCGCGAAGGATGGCCGTCTCGACCTCACCCAGTTCGATCCTGAAGCCGCGAATCTTGACCTGGTGATCGCTGCGTCCGAGATACTCCAGGACACCGGCGCGCCAACGCGCCAGGTCGCCCGTCCGGTACATCCGAGTGCCGTCGCCATATGGGTCGGCGACGAAGCGTTCTGCCGTTAGCGCCGGCCGGTTGAGGTAGCCGCGGGCCAACCCCACGCCGGCTATGTACAACTCCCCGCCAACTTCCACCGGGGTTGGCTGAAGTACTGCGTCAAGCACATAGAGGTTGGTATTCCAGATCGGCCGGCCGATCGGCACAGCTTCCGGCGGTCCATCTTGTTGGCACTCCCAGAAGGTGACATCCACCGCGGCTTCCGTCGGGCCGTACAAATTGTGCAGCGGCACATCCAGTTTTCGTTGGAATTCTGTCTGCAACTCTGGCGATAGCGCCTCACCGCTGCAAATGACCCGGCGGAGTGTACTGCACTCCACCACCGAGGGCTCTAGGAGGAAGGCTTGAAGCATGGAGGGCACGAAGTGAACGGTCGTGATCCTCTGCTGGCGGATCAACTCTGCCAGGTAGCCGGCGTCGCGGTGCCCGCCTGGCCTGGCCACCACCAGAGTTGCTCCTTCCAGCAACGGCCAGAAGAACTCCCAGACCGAGACGTCGAACCCGAATGGTGTCTTCTGGAGCACACGGTCCTGGGACGTGAGCCCGTATGCCGCCTGCATCCAACGGAGTCGGTTCACAATGCCCGCATGCGTATTGGTTACGCCTTTGGGCCGCCCCGTCGAGCCCGAAGTGTAAATGATGTACGCGGGATGCTGCGGGCGCAGTGGTTGGATGCGGTCTTCGTCGCGTGGATTGCCGGTGGCATTCACGGCCCCCGCTGCCAGATCTTCGTATCGGTCGAGCATCAAGGTGCGCCAATCGCCCCGCGGGACGCGCGCCGCCGTCGCAGAAACCGTGAGGATTACCGGGGGCCGCGCATCGCCTACGATGAGGGCCAGCCGATCCGACGGGTATTCGGGATCGATCGGCAGATACGCTGCGCCGCTCTTGAGGATCCCGATCAATCCCACAACCATCTCGACCGACCGCGGCGCTGCGATCGCCACGCAAGTCTCCGGGCCAACACCAAGCTCAATCAGCCGGTGGGCCACCTGGTTCGCCCGACGGTTTAGCTCGTGGTATGTGAACGTGCTTTCGCCAAAGACCAGGGCTATCGCCTTGGGTTTGCGAGCGACTTGCGCCTCAATGAGGGCAGGCAGCATCGTTTGCTCGACTGCGCGGCCCGTATCGTTCCACTTGACCAGAACTTGCTGGCGCTCTCGCTGGTCCAGCAGGTTCATCCGCCAGATCGGTTCGGTCACACGAGCTTCCTTCAAGCACCGCAGAAACCTGCGCTCGTGAGCGGCAAGGTCATCGACTGTGTGGACAGCCGGATAGGCGTCGAAATCGAGCCGTAACGTGCCTGAGTCCGATTGGTCATATACGGCGATCGCCAGATCGTCCACGGGTCCGTTCGCGAGGTTGTGCGTTGTTGCGCGATATCTCCCGAAGCGAAGGTCGTAGTCGAACGGCATTGCGTTGACGATTGGTCCATATAGCTTCCGACCGCTCGCGAGCAGACCGAGGCTGCGGCGGATGTCTTCGCTTCGAAAACGTTGATGCTTCAATACGCGCCGGTGCTCCAATGAAATCTGTTGCACGACTTGTCCGAAGGGGAGTTCCGGGCCGAGGGTTACACGCACGGGTAAGACATCCGACATCATTCCGGGCGTCCGTCGGGCCACGGCGCCTATGCGGCCGGCTACTGTAAGACCGAGCCACGCGTCCGTCGATCCTGTCATCCGGTATAGATAAGTCGCCAGGGCGGCGCTGACTACCTGAGTTAGTGTCGCTCCCGTCTGGTAGGCTATCTGCCGTAGTGAGTTAGTCACAGAGGCTGGAAGGAGTACAGTGCGGCGTATGGGAATGCCGCTGCCAGTTGCGGGACGCGAACCGAGGCTAACCGGTTCCGGGGCGCCGCCCATACTGTCGATCCAATACCGCTTATCCCGTTCGAATTGGTTTGACGCGCGATATGTGCGCTCATCTTCCAGGAGGTCCAGCAGTGGAAGAAATGGGCTGCCGGTTGGACTCTGTCTGTTCTGCAGACGACTGTAGACTTCGGCTACGCGCCGTGTTACCAGCCAACCGCCGAAGCCGTCGTTGACAATGTGGTGATTCCGCTGATACCAGAACGCGCGACCCGGCGAAACCCGGAGAAGCGCGTACGCGAAGAGCTGCCCATCCCTCAAGTCCACCGGGCGCGCCAGATCTCCCCGCATCCAGGCTTGAGCCGCTGCTACCGGATCGCTCTCCCGGCCCATGTCGATTATCTGGAGCTGCCAGTCTACCGATGGACGTATGGTCTGCCGCGGACCACTGTCCCCTTCGCGAAGAACCACTCGGAGCGTTTCGGTCTCGTCGACCACCTGCCGCAACGCTCGTTCCAACAGTTCCGAATCCACGCTCCCGCGAATATCGACGTACTGTCCGAGATTGAAGATCGGACTGGTGGGATCGAGCTTCTGCGCCACCCAGACTCCGAGTTGCGCCGCGGACAAGACAAGGTCAGGATACACTCCCGGTGTAGACATGTGTGCCTGTTCTCCTTTGCTCCCTGCCCTTTAAAGCCGTCGCGCGGACGGCCGTGGACAAGCCGTGGGAGGTCATGGGGTCGACTGCCGAGATCAACCTTCTCGTCTTAAGAAGATCGATAAATCATGCGAGAATTCCAGTCCGTCTTCAGGTTGGGGTGATAGTTCGTGGGTATGTAGATATCTTCTCGCTACTGTCCAATCGCTGTTATTTCATCGACACGGCCCTTGCCGAGCTTTCCGTAGTAAGCCGGATTCAGCATATCGATGTTAATGGTCCCATTGACCACAGCATCGCGAACGCCGGTAGCCTGCTTCGAACGGACGAGTGCAGCCCCGCCGGCCACAATAGGGGCCGAGAATGACGTACCCGAGGCCAGGACGTAGTAACCTCCAGGATATGTGGAGATGATGTTGACGCCGGGCGCCGTGACATCCAGAAACGTGCCGAAATTGGAGAACTTTGCTTTCTTGTCGTAGAGATCCGTCGCCCCGGTAGAAATCACCTGGGGGTATGCGGCGGGATATTGCGGCACCTCGGAATTCGCATTACCCGCGGATCCCGTGATCGTCACGTTGGCGCTGACGGCAGCTGTAATCGCATCCTGCACAGAACGGGAGCGTGTGTTCATCCCAAAGCTCATATTGATCACCTGTGCGCCGTGGCTGACTGCGTAGTAAGTCGCTTTCGCAATCGTGAACACATCAGCACGTCCGTTGTCGTCAAATACACGAAGCGGCATGATCATCGCAAGCGGAGCAACGGCTGCGATCAAGCCGGCCACCATTGTGCCGTGGCCGTAAGCGACGCTTGGTCCCGTAATCAGACCGGTCGGCAACCGATCATCCAGAAAGTTCGAGGCTGTCTGCGTCAGAAAGGCGGCGGTTGCCGGATCAACGGAAGTGGAGCCCGACTGATCGAGAAAGCTCGATGCGGTCTGATCGAGGAAGTTCGATGCGGACTGATTGAGGAGAGCATACGTTGGTCCCTGGGCCTGTACGAAGTCGAAACCTCCAACCAGATGGCCCTGCAGCGCAGGATGGCTGGAATCGGTCGCGCTGTTGATGTCGGCCACGATGACCCCGTACCCAGCGTAATAGTCGACGGCCTTATCGGCGCGAATAAGAGTGAGCGCCGGTTGCAGGCGATAAAAATCGGGCGGCGCGACGGACGTTAACAATCCCAGGTTGCGGAACGTAGGATTATCCATTGTCGTGTCGGTCTCGATATACGCGACGCCGAGCAGCGACAATGTAAAACTCAGCACAGGCACGAGCGGCACTCTCAACAGGTACAGGTTGACCGAAGGAATGCTGTCCAGAAGGTCCGCCCCAAGAAACGTAAGGAGCGGTCCAATCAATGCCCCAGTCCTGAGCTTGACAATGATCCGAATGTCGCCGGCCGCTTCCGCTCCGACGGTGCTTCCCATGATAGCGATCAGCAAAATCGCGCAAATCATTACACGCATCCAGCGTACAAACATTGGTTAACCCCCGATATTTGGTTCTGGGACGGATACGACACCGGTGAAACGGCTCGAAGCCAGCTCGACTGACATCACCAGGGTCGCTTTGGGCACATCTCGAAAGTCGAACACTCCAAGATGATCGCTCGTCGTCGATCGTGTCGTCTGGCCCAACGCAAGCAGTGTAAGGTGCGCGCCATCGATGGAAATTCCCTCGATGCGCGGCAGAATTTGCCCCTGTACGTTCAGTTTGGAATGCGTTCCGGTGATGCGAAGATGAACGTCGACTTCATCCATCTGGATCACGATTTGCCGCGCAGCATGCTCGCCGCGGATAGCCAGTGCCGGCGCAGGCTGGAAAAAGCTGTCGAACAGGACCCGGCCGAACTCCTGACGGAATCCGTCCCGCGCTGGCGCACCAGGGAAAATACCGATGCAGCGGTTGATCAGTCGCTCCGGCGCATCAACCAGGCGCTCCGAGGTGATTGTGGAAAGAAAATGCCACCAGAAGTGGTACATTTCTGCGCAAATCGAACATGTCTCCATATGCACGCCGTATGCGGCTATCTCCTGTTCCGGCAGTCGCTGTTCGAGAAAATCCATGACCGCTGCTACGTCGAAGTGGTCCATTTCTGCACCCTCTGCATAAGATAGGTCGCAAAGAAAGCCCGGAAAAATACTTGCCTCAAAAAAAAGATTACGGTTTTCCGATCAGAACGAACGGCGCCCAGAAAAACGGTTGCGGGAAAGTGGAGCGGACTTCCTGGCACGCGCGCTGCATGGCGGCAGCCTTCGACATGCCGCCAGTCCAGCGGGTATAGAAGATCTTCATCAATTG
>QHXD01000216.1:7882-15464 GCA_003223895.1 Acidobacteriota bacterium | reverse complement strand
ACGGATCTTATCCTGCAGCGCCTTGCTTGCTTCGGCTACCGGGGGAAATTCGTCCAGATGGTCATAGGGACGGCAGGCATCGATGATCGCTTTGGAGCTGAATGTAGCGTTGTAGGGATACGCAACGTACATCGGGTCGTTCTTCGAACCCATGCCGCGCTGGATGATGTCGATGCCGGTCGCGGGATCCGATCGGGTGGCGACAGCCCAGATCACTTCCTGCAGGTTCGATGGATCGATGTCTTCGTCTACAACCACCGAGTAGCGAGACATGTAAGCGCCGACCCCGCACTGGTTGAGGATGTGGCCCGCCTGACGTGCGTGGCCCGCAAAGCGCTGTTTGATCGATACGACGTTGAACATGCGCGCTCCGCCGATCTCGTGCGCCCAGACCGCCCGGACATCCGGTACGCCTGCGGCAATCAGCGCATCGTATAGCAACGCCGAACGCATCACGGCTTTCGAATACGAGTAGTCGTTCGGAGGTTTCGCCGGCGGGCTTCCCATGATGATGGGATCGTTGCGGTAGTAGATTCGCTCGAGCGTTACCACGGGCGCTTTACCCGCTTTGCCTGGATAGTATCCGTGAAATTCACCAAAGGGACCTTCGGTGCGCTCGTCATCGGGTTGCACCCAGCCTTCCAGGACAATTTCCGAAGCCGGAGGAAAGGGAAGTCCCGTGGCTTCGGCGTTGACGACCGCGACCGGCTGTTTGAGAATCGCGCCCATGTAGTTGTACTCGCACATCCCGAACGGGATCTCGATCCCGGATATCAGATAACCCAGCGGGTCGCCGCCGAGCACGATAACAACAGGAAAGGGCTTCCCGGCCTTCTTATACTTCTCGTACTGGATGCGGCCATGCTTTCCCTGGATCATATCGATCGCGACATGATTGCGATCATGGACCATCACGCGGTAGGTGCCGACGTTCACCCAATCCGAATCGAAATCTCGCGTCACGACCGAGCAGCCGGTGCCGATGTAGCGTCCGCCGTCCAATTCGTGCCAGAAGGGCGCTGGAAAAGTCAGCACATCGACTTCGCCGCCTTTCTGCACGTTTTCGAACACCGGCCCGTCCTCGACGGCAACCGGCTGGTAATTTGCCGCCTGTGTTTGCCAGACGTGCGGCTTGCCGCGCAGTTCGTCCACAAGTCGCCGATGCATTGTTTGTATGGGAAGGCGCAGGATGGAAGACAGGCGCGCCGGACTGCTCGTGCTGCAGGTCAGGACGCGAAATCCCTTCGGGTAGCCGGCAATCTCGTCGAATAACAGCGCCGGCGGCCTGTCCTTTTTCACGTTGAGTTCGCTGATGGCGCCGAGTTCGAGATTCCAATCGGCGCCACGAACTTCCTTCAGTTCGCCGAGCGCCTCGACCTCGGGCAGCCAGGCGCGCAGGTCGAGGGGGTTCCCCACGGTTTTCATCCCTACAGTTTCGTGCTTCACAGCGAAATTCCGAGGTCCCCCCTCCGCGAATCAGTTCGTCGTCTTCGTCGCTTTGTCCGGATGCAGGATCAGCTTTTGCACACGCCAATTCACGATTTCAGCGACATAGAGTTCGTTTTCAGATGGGCAGGCGATTTCGTGAATCCAGCCGAATTGTTTGGGCTGTTTGCCGGCACGGCCGAGGACGCCGAGAATCTTTCCATCCAGCGATAGCTTGTACAGGCGGCCCGGAAACGCGTCTGCGGCATACAGGACTTGATTCGGGCCGGGCGTGATGCAGACGGCCCAAGGAGAACCCGCGTGCTGGCTACCCACAGTTGCGTCGCTCGGGATGGGACCCATCCAGGGACGCGCGTCCGCAGGGACCGGCACGTCGAGTTTGATCTGGCGCAGGAACTTGCCGTCCGGATCGAAGACCTGAATCCGGAAGTTACCGCGATCCGCCACATAAATGTTTCCCTTGGCGTCCGCGGCGATGCTGTGCGGGGTGTCGAACTCACCAGTGTTTTTGCCCGGCGTGCCCCATGACTTCACCCAATCGCCGTTCTTATCGAATTTCGCCACGCGCGAATTGATGTACCCATCACTGATGAAGATGTTGCCCTGTGTGTCCCAGGTAACGTCGGTCGGCTGTCTGAACTGGCCGTCCACTGCAGGCCGCGGCGGATTAACGCGGGTCCAGGCTTCGGCGCCGTCATCGGATGCCTCCTTCTTGCGGCCGAACACCATGACAACCCGTCCCTCCGGATTGAACTTGATGATCATATCCGAGCCTTTGTCGACGGCCCAGAGATTGTCGTCCTTGTCAACCCGCACGGTGTGCGCATACGACCATGCGTAGAGGTTCTTTCCGACCTCGCGGATGTATTTCCCGTCAGGACCGAACTCGAGTATCTGCGATGCCGTCGCAGCATACGCGGGCCCCGTCGTGTTGCCGCGATTGTACACAAATACGTGTCCTTTCGAATTGACGGCAACACCTGACGCCTCACCGAAATGTAAGTCCGGTGGAAGCTTGAAAAAGTTCGGGACGGAGTCAAACGGTATCTCTGGCACGGACTGCTGAGCATAGAGCACAGGACTCAGCAACAAAAGCAACACAACGACGAAGCTTTTCACAGTGGCCTCCTTAAACAATTCTTCGGTTGGCCACCAAAATAAATCTTGCCGTGTGGGCCTGCCAAGACATTTGTTGTGAAGCAGGCGGAATTCGGGGAGCTGAACTATTCAAGAAGGCGAGCTTTGAGCCCTATAGATCGGGCTTACGCCGCCATGCGCAGGCGGTCATGAAACTCCGAAAAGAACAGGTCTATTTCTTTTTCGGCACGGCTTTTCACATAGCCGTAGCGTGTCTGAAGGAGATCGATGAGTTTCGACGAATCGGTGCAGCACTCCTCGATTTCGGATTCGGTAAGCTGGTCCCAGCGGCGCGTGAGCTCGCCGCGGAGAAGATGGTTTGGATCCCTGGCATACTTCGCTTGCGGCATAAGCGACTCCTTTGTAAACAAAAGTCAGAAGTCAAAACGGCCCATGCAGGTGAGAAATCAGTATGGGACCTGCGCTCGAATTAAAGCAATAGTTTTATGCGCGGCGGAATGCGCCCGGCCGATCCTGGAGCAACTCGAATTTTGAAGTCTGTCCCGGCTTTCCCGTTGCCGATCGCTTCGGCGCCGGTTTTGCCGCGGCCTCCTTGGCTCTCATGGCCTTCAGTTTCTTGCTCTTGTTCGCTCCGTCCTTCTTCTTTCGCTGTTTATGATTCGGCATGCGCTGTACCCCTTTTGTAAACTCAGTGCAAGTTCCTTGCCGCTCCGCGGCCGCACTTCTGTTTTCTCGGAAAAGTTCTTCCGTTTTGTGAATTTTTTAAAAACGACCAAAGCGTAAATTGTTGAGTGGATTGGAGGAGGCTTTGGTGATCCGTGTGCACCAAGGAGACAGCAGTCCACCGCGAGAAACAACAGCAGGTGGGAAGGTGGGGTGGTGGACCGAAACTCCTCGGTTGCACAAAACGCCGGCGGTGCTCGCCGGCGTTTTTGTTTTTGTGGAAGGTGCTTCTACCGGAGTTGAGGACGCCCGGCGCCGCCTGAGAACACATTCCCCGGATCGACGGCAACTGGCTCTGCATCATCGATGGCGGTGAGGACCATCATTCCGCCTCCGTTTACTGGCTTCTCGGCTAACGGACCGTCAGGACTTCCAGCAACAGATTGACGAAAAGAGCGATGTCAAAGGCGATCAGGAATAGCGTTGCGATCCCGAACTCATTCCCGCTACGCGAGAAGATGTTCGCCGTCTTCCAATAAAGATCCTCGGAATTTCGGATCAAAAGGTATTCGGCGACCATGCGATCGTAGGTGGGCGCCGGAATGGAAAGCTGAAGGCACGCATAGGCAACACAACGGCCGGAAACGCAATCGCGGATCTCCGTTTGTGAGTATGGAGAAATTACATACGTTCCGCGCTTTCCGGCCAATTGAATGATGCCCTTTTCCTCCAGTTCCAACCACGCGCTTTCAGGAAGTATGGAACGCAGCAGTTGTCGCGCTTTGTCCTTGGCACGCTCGTAATCGTCTTGAGTTGGGTGCGAGAACACTTCCAGCCGCTGCAGAGGAAAATTTTCCTGGATCCGCGTCGCCATGTTTATTTTTTACTCAGATATTGTTTACAGGCCGCCTTGAACCCTGGGAATCAACAGGATTTCGGCGTTCGGATCAAATTCACGAATCAGGACGTCCCGTTTGTCGGAAATATCGGCAGCGAACCAACCCTGCGCTACCTTGTCGTTAAACTCTTTCTCAATCTCGGCGAGACGCTGCGGGCTCACAGTCTCAGTTTCCCATTCCGCAAGGGTTTTGTCTCCGCCGGCGCAAATCATCCGAAGTTTCTTTAATGCCATGGTTTGTCCCTTCCCTCGAGCCTGGTTTTGTCAATATTCTGCCTTAGGGAGTTGCAATTATGCTGCCGGAACGGAATTTATTTTTTGGGGCGCTGTTCCAAAGGAGTTGCCGGAAA
Source organism: Acidobacteriota bacterium (assembly GCA_003223895.1). Taxonomy (GTDB): domain Bacteria; phylum Acidobacteriota; class Terriglobia; order 20CM-2-55-15; family 20CM-2-55-15; genus 20CM-2-55-15. The sequence continues at coordinate 11,009 of QHXD01000216.1, read as the reverse complement.
CCCAACGGGTCTGAGGGCCGGGAGAAAACGGGCGGCTAGCCCTTCGCAGTCCCCTTGAAGCAATCCTGTAGGAAATCCGATGCCACCCGTGCCTTTCTCGAACCGCGCTTCACGTACGGCGGATGAGGAAAGCGAGGGCAGCGCTCGATTGCTTTGCGATAACAATCTTCTTCGGCTTCACGGATAGTCTTTCCCTGTGCTCGCACAACGATCACCGACTTCGCGGGATTACCGTCTCTTGCCATCCTCAAAACGCAATTGTATCGGTTGTGTCTTCGCGACAACTCGACATAGAAATAGTCGCCATTGGGAAATGTTCGGACAGGTTTCGAAACGACAATAATGTCCTGGGCAAGGCGAGCCATGAGTTCCTCCAAGCGCGGAAAGGTTGCGATTGGAACATATAGTCATATATTTGTAAATAGTCGTAGAACCCTTGCCAGACGTGGGTTTCAGCACATGCCAGGATTCAAACCGGCGTCCTCTGTGGATTGACGCTTCGACGTTCTGTTAGGATAGCTGTGGCATTACTCTCTAGCGCATTACCCTCATGAAACACGCGACTCAATTGCGTTTGGCCATGGCACAAATTAATGTCGTCGTCGGCGATGTTGAAGGAAATGCACAAAAGATTATGGAGTGGATCGATCGCGCACGCGATGCCGATGCGGACATCGTGACGTTTCCCGAGCTGGCGCTCACCGGATATCCGCCGGAAGACTTGCTGCTCAAACCGCAGTTCATCGACGCCAACCTGAACGCGCTCGACAAAGTGGTCAGCCGGACTCGCGATATCGCGGCCATCATCGGGTTTGTGGACCGCCAGGACGACATCTTTAACGCAGCGGCGATCGCGCAGAACGGCAAGATTGTCACTACGTATCACAAGATTTATCTCCCAAATTACGGAGTTTTCGACGAGTTCCGCTATTTCCAGCCCGGCAGCCGCTGCCCGGTGCTGCAGATGGGTAAGGCGACCATCGGTGTGAGCATATGTGAGGATATCTGGTACCCGGATGGGCCGGTGTTCATGCAGGCTTTGTCAGGCGGGGCGGAAGTCATCATCAATATATCCTCTTCTCCTTATCACGCCGGCAAACGCCGCGGGCGCGAACGCATGCTGGGCACACGAGCGTCGGACAACACGGTGATCGTGGCTTACAACAATGTCGTCGGCGGCCAGGACGAACTGGTCTTCGATGGAGACAGCCTTGTCTTCGACGAGAACGGCGAGATCATTACGCGCGGCAAGCAGTTCGAAGAGGATCTGGTCGTCGTCGATCTGGATGTCGAATCCGTTTTCCGACAAAGACTACATGATCCGCGCCGCCGCCAGCAGAAACTGGGCACAACGCAGGCACCCGAAGTTTTTACACTAGCATTCCGTGGCAGGCGTCATAGCCAGCGGCCGGCCGTGGCTCAGCCGAATCCGCTCTCCGAAGATGCGGAGATTTATCAAGCCCTCGTTGTTGGCACGCGCGACTATGTAATGAAGAACGGTTTCAAGAAAGTGGTCCTCGGATTGAGCGGCGGCATCGATTCTGCGCTGACGGCCGCGATAGCCGTGGAGGCACTTGGCAGTGAGAATGTCACCGGTGTATTGATGCCGTCGGAATTTTCATCGAAGGGAAGCATCGAGGATTCGGAGCAGCTTGGAAAGAACCTGGGCATTGAGCTGCTGACGATTCCTATTACCGATGTTTTCCACGCTTACAACTGCACGCTCAAAAACGCATTCAAGAGTGTGAAGCCCGATGTCACCGAGGAAAACCTGCAGGCAAGGATCCACGGCAATTATTTGATGTCGCTTTCCAATAAGTTTGGTTGGCTGGTCTTGAGCACCGGCAATAAGAGCGAGGTCAGCACCGGTTACTGCACTCTCTATGGCGATATGGCCGGCGGTTTCGCAGTGCTGAAGGACGTCATGAAGACGACGGTGTATCGGTTGGCCGAGCACTGCAATCGCGTCGCAGGACGCGATCGGATTCCGCATGCCGTCATCGAAAAGCCTCCGTCCGCGGAACTGCGTCCGGACCAGCTCGAGACGGATTCGCTTCCACCGTACGAAGTGCTGGATCCGATCCTGAAAGCGTATGTTGAGGAGGATCGCAGCTTTTCCGAAATGGTCGATATGGGTTTCGATGAACAACTGGTCCGCCGCGTCATTCGCATGGTGGACACGAACGAATACAAGCGCAGGCAGGCCGCGCCCGGCGTGAAGATCACGCCGCGCGCATTTGGCCGAGACCGGCGCATGCCGATTACCAATCGGTTTAGATAAGGTCTAAGCACCGCAGTCAACATCATGAACCGGCCATTCACAATTCTCGAACAATGGGTGAAGCAGGGGCGCATTCATCTGGCGGCCGAGCCAACGCTTGCCGCGCCGGAATTGCCGGTGGAAGAATTTCCACGGGATCTGCCCGACGATGAGTTGTTCGAGTTTGCGATGAAAGGTGTGAAGTCGCTGGGATGGAGCGCAGTTCCGCTTCACCCGCGGGCTCCGATGGAAATCCAGCCCCAGGACGACGAGCAACAGGCGTTGCGCGCCCTCTAGAGATCGAGCAGACTGCCGAGTACATCGAAGGCTCGGTTCATCCGCATGGCCGGCTTTATCTGGATGATCTTCGATCCGGCCGCTTTTCAGTTCAAGCGCACCTGGATCTGCACGGTCTCAACCTGCAGGAGGCGCGCTTCATCCTCGACGAGTTCCTGCTGGAGTCTGTACGTGCCGGATTCTCCTGCGTTCGCGTGATTCATGGGCGCGGCCGGCATTCCCACAAGCATCATCCGGTGCTTAAGGATAACGTGCAGCGCTGGCTCTGCACGCGCCGCATGAGCCGGCATGTCATAGCCTATAGTTCCGCGCGGCGCTGTGACGGTGGCGGTGGCGCCGTATACGTGCTGCTGCGAAGGTGAACGGGGTCATTTCTTCATTACCCGAAGCACGCCCATGACCCGCCCAACGATCCTGAACGATGACGGCGTCTCGGTTCTCTCAACCTCGATCGGGTCGAATTTCGGATTTTCTGCTCTCAATGTGATGCCGCGCTCGGTCTTATAGAAGCGCTTCACCGTTGCTTCATCGCCAATCAGTGCCACAACGATTTCGCCATTCGACGCGGAT
>QHXD01000216.1:4678-7872 GCA_003223895.1 Acidobacteriota bacterium | reverse complement strand
CTTCCATGCTGTTGCCCTGAATCTTCAGCAGGAACGCGCCGGCTGGAGCCCAGTCCTTGGGAAGGTGAATCATGTCCTCGATGTTTTCCTGAGCCAGCACGGGCTGGCCGGCCGCGACCTTTCCCACGATGGGAATTCCCGGCGGCCGGCGCGAAGACGCTGGAACGGAGAGTGTCCGCGATTGAAATCGTTTTTTCTGCAGACAGCCCTTCCGCTCCAGCGCGGAAATGTGATCCTGAACCGTGGCCGGATAGATTCCGAATTTCCTCCCGATTTCCCTCACGGACGGCGGAAATCCGTTCTCTTCCACGTATTCATTGATGAAATCCAAAATGGCTTGCTGCTTATCGGTAAGCATAAGGCTTTATACCGTACATGTGTACGGTAGTCAAAGGTTTTTGATTGGAGGTGTTCGTGCCGAGCCGGCGGCATGAATACGCTGAAATCAAAGCCCGATCTTCAAAAGGCCGCTGTTATCACGGAACAAAACGATCGCTTTTGTCGCGGAAAACGCGGCGTTGCTCTCATTCTCGCGTTGTTGTTCCTTGCGTTCCTCACAATACTTGGCGGCGCTCTTCTAACCACGTCGACCATCGACATCTGGATCAGCGAGAACTATAAGACCGGCACGCAGGGCTTGTACTTGGCTGAAGCCGGAATCGACCAGGCGCGGGAAACACTTCGAACGGCAGCCTCGCCCACGGATTTACTGACGGTCGCGGCCGGCGCCGACCGCAGGCTCTCTGTTGCCGCGGATTTGACCACGCTCCTGGCCACCGACGATCAGCCGCTGATTCCTTCCGACCCCTCGCTTCGAGCCACCGGGGAGGCGCTCACGGACAGCACCGGCAGGGTCATCGGGCACTACCACGTCTGGCTTCGCAACGATGTCGCAGACGGCATTGGCACACTGGCGGACACGAATGAAGTCCTCACTCTTTTGAGCTTCGCCAGAATTGGAAATACTCGAACGGTCATGGAGGTCACTGCGAAACGAGCGCGATTTCCGAGGATGCCCGCAGCCCTTGTGCTGGACGGTCCAGTTGCTGTTTTCACTGCCTCGAATTCACGCGTCTTTGAAGTGGACGGACACGACGCCGGTTCAGGCAGGGAAGACGAGCACGCCGTCGGAGTCATCAACAACACCGATATTGATCGAATCGCGACCGCGGACACTGCCAATGTCGAAGGCGAAATGCACCCCATGTTGAAAACGGTGTCCGGCCTGGAAAGCCTCGCGGCCGGCATTGCAGTCTTCGCCACGGATGTTTACAACCCCGCGCCCGGCACGCCGCAGATCATCGGCAACTACGGCGATCCTTCGAACTACAAAGTCGCGGTCGTCAATGGAGACGTGAATCTCGGTCCCGGTAACGGCTACGGAATTCTCGTCGCGCGGGGCAGTGTTGTCGTGACGGGCAATTTCACCTGGAACGGTTTGATCCTCATCATCGGCCACGGAATGCTTCACTGGAATGCTCTCGGCAACGGAACCGTGAACGGTGGAATGCTCATCGCCCGCACCCGGGCTACAGATGGAACGCTGCTCACGTCCCGCGGCGACCTCACTGTCGATTTCAGCGGAGGCGGTGGTACGGGAATCCGGTACAACACGTCCGCTATAGCGGCTGCCAATAAGGCTTCTCCGTACAAGCCAATATCAGTCAAGGAGCGATAGGCCACGATGTGGAACGCCGGATGCAACTAATAGATCATGCCGCACAAGCGAATCCGGATTCGGCGCGGTCTGCTTCTGGCCGCCGCGGTCCTCGGTGTCCTGTTTGTAGGAACCATACTGACGGTCCCCATCCTGGTCCCACTTTCCAGGGAATGGGTCGTCCGGCTGGTTTCCGAACGGTTCAAGAGCGAGGTGGAGCTGGAATCGCTATCGGCTTCGTTGTTTCCACGTATTTCCGCGACAGGGACGAAATTAGTTGTCCGTCACAAAGGCCGCACGGACGTTCCACCGCTGATTTCGATAAGAAAGGTCTCGATTGATGCGAACTTGTTTGGATTGCTTCGCAGGCCGAGACACGTCCGGCGCGTGACCCTCGAGGGTTTTGACATTCACGTTCCCCCTCGCAAAAAGGATACTGAGGAAAAAAAACAACCCGGAAAACCACACCACATCCCCTACGTGATCGACGAGATTGTTGCCGACGGAACTATGCTGCGCATTCTTCCCAAGGATGCCGGCAAGGATCCGATGGAGTTCGATCTAAAGCAATTGAAGTTGCATTCGGTGGGAACGGAAAGTCCCATGCGATTCGATGCGTTCCTGACGAACCCGAAACCTCCAGGCGTCATCGAGACATCAGGCTCCTTCGGCCCCTGGGACGAGGAAGATCCGGGCCAGACTTTTATAGAGGGAGAATACACGTTCAAGAAGGCGGACCTCGGGGTTTTCAAAGGTATCTCCGGGATTCTCGCATCCGAGGGCAAGTACACAGGTGTCCTCGAACGTATCGAAGTGGACGGCGTTACAGATACTCCGGACTTTGCGGTGCGCCTGGCCGGCAATCCGGTTGACTTGAAAACAAAGTTTCACGCCATCGTTGACGGCACCGATGGCGATACGTACCTGCAACCGGTACGGGCCACCTTCGGCCAAACCGTCATCATCGCCCGTGGAGCGGTCGAGGGCCGGAAAGGCGTAAAAGGCAAGACCGTGGCGCTGGACGTCACAGCCGACGAAGCCAGGCTCGAAGACATCATGAAGCTGGCCGTGAAATCAGATCCGCCGCTGGTGGGGGCCGTCCGGTTCAAAACAAAATTCGTGCTGCCGCCGGGCGATGAGGAAGTTCCAAAACGTTTGCAACTCGACGGCAGCTTCACCATCGCTCAGGCTCACTTCACCCACCTGAACGTCCAGGAAAAGGTGGAATCGCTCAGCCGCCGCGGGCGGGGGCGCCCGGAAGAGATCGATTTGCCCCCGGAGAATGTCGCATCCAACATGAGCGGGAAGTTCAGGATGAAAAATGGAAAGATCGAGTTTACCGATCTGAAATTCGAGGTTCCCGGGGCCAAAGTGGATCTTCGGGGGACCTTTGACCTCATCACCGAAACTCTCGACTTTAGCGGTCATCTCCACCTGGACGTGCCCGTTTCGAAAACGACGAGTGGGATCAAATCCGTGCTGCTCAAGCTGGTGGATCCCTTTTTCAAGAAGGGTCAAGGATCGGAGATTCCGATCA
>QHXD01000216.1:0-4647 GCA_003223895.1 Acidobacteriota bacterium | reverse complement strand
AAACGTCGGCGGTGGAAACTGATTCAGCCCTTTGTTTCGCGGGACCGGCCATGTGCCGACGACGGGTCTTCGTAGAGGTATTTGACGCGATTCTTATAGATGAAAAGGTTAGGCCCCGTTTCGCGCGTGACTCGGATGATGTCCTTATCGTAGTACTCGATCCAGCCCTTCACCTCCTCGCCATCGATCAGTTTAACGACGACGGGGGTACGACTCTTCGAAAGTCGGTCGATATATTCGGCCTCGCGGAAAGTCGTTTCCGGCGCGCCTTGCCGCCGATCTCTGCGGCTGGTGTACTCATTGTTGGGTGTTCGTCCTGCCATGTCCGAAGTATTCAGTTTTCGATGCTAAGATTCAAGAGTGAAGATTCGAGCGCTGCTCTTCGATCTCGGCAAGGTGCTGATCGATTTCGATTTCGAGACCGGAGTTCAGGCCCTGCATGCCTGCTGCGCTGTTTCGCGGGACCAACTGGAAGACCTGCTCTGGGACAAGAGGTGGATTCGCCGCTACGAGCGCGGGGAGATCTCGACCGCCGAGTATCACAAGTATCTCAGCCAGAACGCACAGCTGGACATGGACCTCCCGAAATTCCGGCAGACCTGGTCGTCGGTTTTCTCGCCGGACCTGATCGTTTCAGAGAACTTGATCGCGGGGTTGAAGCGAAAATACCCACTGATCCTCGTTTCGAACACGAACGAAGTTCACGCCGAGTTCCTGCGCGAGACATATCCCATCCTCAATTATTTCGATCATCACATCTTTTCTTATGAGGTCGGATCATTGAAGCCGGATAAGAAGATCTTCGAATGCGCAATCGCTGCATCCGGGTATCCTGCCGAGGCCCTGTTTTTCACGGACGATCGGGAAGAGAACGTTTGTGCCGCGGCTGAGCTGGGAATCCATGTTCATCAATTCGTTTCGGAGCCTGAACTTATTGAGGCGCTGCGAGAAGTCGGCGTCGAATTGTGAGTGTGTTCAATGCAACGTAAGATCTTCGTCGTTTCTGACGCTACTGGCTCTACTGCCGAACATGTCCTGCAGGCGGCGCTGGCCCAGTTCGAAGCCGGCGATGTGAAGGTCGAACGGCGGCCGCAAACGCGAACCGTCGATAGAATCCGGGACGTGGTCGACGAAGCGCACGAAAGCGGCGGCATGCTGGTCCACACTCTGGCCTCCACCGATCTGCGCCGCGAAATTTACCTCCGCGCCACGGAGCGGCGGGTTCATTCGGTGGATTTGCTCGGGAATGTTTTATCAGATTTGAGTGCGTTCCTTGGAGCTCCTCCGGGTGGCGTGCCCGGGGGATTGCACCGGTTTGACGAAAATTATTACAGGCGAATGGATGCGCTGACCTTCGTGGTGAAACACGACGACGGGCTGGGTCTCGAAGATCTTGGCCGGGCGGAAATCGTTCTCGTGGGAATCTCTCGAACATCGAAAACTCCTCTTTCCATATATCTCGCCGTTCGTGGCTACTTCGTCGCCAATGTGCCGATTCTCAACGGCGTCGAACAGCCGCAGGAACTGTTCAAAATCGACCAGCGAAAAGTTGTTGCTCTCAGAATGGATCCGGTCCGCCTGCGGCACATTCGCGAACAGCGCCTGAAGTCCTTCAGAGAGGACGCCCGCCAGGCGTATATCGATGCCTACATGATCCAGCAGGAGGTGGCCTTCGCCGACGAGGTTTTCAAGCGCGCTTCCTGGCCTGTCGTGGATATGACGTTGAAGTCACTGGAAGAAGTGGCGGTCGAGGTGGTGAGTTTAGCCACCGACCTGCCCTACGTCCGCTCGCCCGAAGAAATCTAGCGTGAAGATTCGGGTAATTCGGGGACAGACGTATAAATCACCTAATTGCATCAAACTCCTAAAGCGCAATTAGGTGATTTATACGTCTGTCCCCGAATTACCCGAATCTTCACGCTGCGAAGCACAACAAAATGATTGTTTTAACGTCTGGAAGTTTGGACGCATTTCCAAGTAGAATGGGGTCCGCTTGCCAATCCAATTTGCGGAAACCGATGGCGAAATGACCCACTAGGGAGAAAGTCCAACCTCGATTCAAATGAGCATCTTTGAATTTTTCTTCAAATACAAACCTGTCATCTATCAGAAGGGCCACCTGGCTTTCCAGCTTTTGGGCTCGCGCTGGTGGTTCATTCTCTTCATTCTCGCTGCCGGAGCAGGAGCCTACTATGCCTACAAGAATGTAGCTCCCGACAAGTACTCGACAGGTCTTGTCGTACTCCGCGCGCTGACTTTTACGGTCCTGGCGTTCATCTTCCTGCGGCCGGTCCTGAATATCTCGACCGTTCTTCCGCAGGAAAGCTACATGGCCGTCGTTATCGATAATTCAGAGAGCATGAAGATCAAGGATGACGGGCAGGTGTCCCGCGGCGAGCAACTGCTGAAGCAGTTCGAAGCCACGAAATTTTTCGATCGGCTTCAGGACAAGTTCAAAGTAAGGATCTATCGCTTCGACCGCGATGCCGAGCGCATCGAAAAACCAGATCGGCTGAATTTTGAGGGCAAGCGCACCCGGCTGGAATCGGCGACGGATCTCCTGAACCAGGAACTGGGAACAGTTCCGCTGTCGGGCGTCGTGCTCATCACCGATGGCGGCGACAATGCTTCCAAGCAGTGGACGGAGTCCCTCTCCCGTCTCGAAAGCCGGAAAATTCCGTTCTATACGGTGGGCGTCGGTTCGGAGAACATCACGCACGATGCGGAAATCGTGAAAGTGGCCGCACCGCGCGAAACGTTAAAGGAATCGACGGCAGTTGTGGATGTTTCCTATCGGAGCCACGGCTTCGCCGGCCGAAAGGCCACGCTTTACGTCCGGGAAAACGGTGTTCTCCTGAAATCCGAGGAAGTCACGCTTCCTGCCGACGGCCAAATCTCAGAGAAGACCATCGATCTGCCCGTCAAGAACGAAGGCACGCGGCTGTTTTCTTTTTCGCTTCAGGCGCCGGACGACCGGATTCCCGAGAACAATACGCTCGACTCGCTGGTCGAAATCAAGAATGACCATCCGCAGATCCTCTATATAGAAGGTGAGCCTCGCTGGGAATTCAAGTTTCTCCGGCGAGCGATTCAGGACGATCCGAATATCCGGCTTGTCACACTACTGCGCTCATCCCAGAACAAGTTCTACCGCCAGGGCATCGACAAAGAAGAGATGCTTGCCGAGGGTTTTCCGAAGAAGCGCGAAGAGCTCTTTCAATACAAGGGCCTCATCTTCGGAAGTATCGAGTCCACGTTCTTCACACAGGATCAGTTGAAAAACGTTGTGGACTTCGTCAGCACGCGCGGCGGCGGATACCTGATGATGGGTGGCCGCAACTCGTTTGCCGGCGGGAAGTATCAGAACAGCCCGATCGCCGATATTCTCCCCGTGCAAATGGCGACGGAAGACCGCATTCCTATTATCGGCCGTCTCAAACTTGCCATCACCGACTACGGGCGCACGCATCCATTGATGAAACTTTCACCGGACGCCAGCGCCAACACCAAGCAATGGTCCGACCTGCCCCCGCTGAACGACTTCAACAAGACGCTCGACGCAAAAGTCGGCGGAATTGTTCTTGCGCGCGGCCAGTCGGATCAGAGAGGCAACGTCGATCCGATCCTGCTGGCCTACCAGCGATACGGCCGCGGCCGAACGATGGCGTTCACCAGCGGAAGCAGCTGGCGATGGCAGATGGAGATGGATCACGAGGACATGACGTACGAGCTTTTCTGGAAGCAGATTCTCCGCTGGCTCGTGAACACGTCGCCCGATCCTGTGATGATCACTTCGGACAAGGACACTTACCTTCCCGGCGAGTCTGTACGTCTTTCCTCCGAGATCTCGAACAAGTCGTTCGAGCGGATGAACAATGCGAAAGTCATCGCGAAAGTCACCAACCCGGCCGGCATTACCGAGTCTGTCGCGATGGATTGGAACGGCGCGCAGGAAGGCACCTATCAGAGCGAGCTGAACGTCACGGAGCCGGGCAATCGCACGGCCTTCCAGGTCCAGGACCGCCCTCTCGAGTATTACGACGCTATGCTCAATGCGCCGCTTCTCCAGTCCGTTGCAACGGCAACGGGCGGACGCTATTATCCGCTCTCCAGGATCGGAGATGTGCCCGATGACGCGGTCTACGTCGAAGGCGAGACTTCGTTTGTGGAGCAGAAAGAACTGTGGGACGTGCCGTTCCTTTTCATGCTGCTCTGTATGACGCTCGCCGGCGAATGGTTCTGGAGAAAGAAGAGGGGTTTGGCATGAAACTCACTCTATTGCTCGCATTCATCCTGTTGCTGCCGGCAATGGCCCTGGCCGATTCCAGCGCCTTGATTCTCACCGGTGTGGCGGGAAGTCCGGAACACGCGGAGAAATTCACGAAGTGGACCGAAGGCACGCGAAAAGCGCTGGTGGACAAGTTCGGTTTCTCCGCCGATCGCGTGATCGTGCTGTCGGACAAGAAAACGGCGCAGGCAGAAATCAAGGCCGCATTCGTTACGCTCAAGCAGCAGCTCAAAGCGGGCGATACTTTCTTCCTTTTCTTTATCGGTCACGGCAGTGGGGAAGGCGAATACAAGTTCAATATCAGCGGCCCGGATTTTACGGCTGAGGACTACAGCAAACTTTTGTCGACGCTCACCGTG
>QHXD01000892.1 GCA_003223895.1 Acidobacteriota bacterium | reverse complement strand
TGAACCGGAGGCGGTGAAGGGTCGGCCTCGATCAGGCCGATCAGGCGCGCGACTGCCGGGTTGTGAATCTTTTCCGGCGTGGCGTGGACCCAGGAGAAGTCCTTGTCCGCGACAGCGGAGGCCAGAAAGTAGTGGAGGCTGTGGATGGCCTCGACCAAATCCCTGGGGGGCCGGCCGCGGGCGATTGTCCGGATCTGGGGCCCGCTGACGAGAATCCACACGACGTCTTCCGGCGGAACGCCGGACTGCCGGGCGGCGTTGACAGCGGCTTCCACAGCAGGGTGAAACGCGTGGGCGCCGGGCACGAGTTTGATCGCCATATGAGTGACGATGTCCCACTCCTTGCCGAAGTCGCGGGTCAGCTTCTCCGTATCCACCTTGCCGCCGCCAAAAACCGACAGAAAACCGCGCGGCGCTTCCAGCATGTCTTCGTTGACTGTATAACCGCGTCCGGCGGCCAGCGCTGCGTTGACCGCGCAGAGGGCCGCGTTACCTGCCTGGTACTCGCGGGCCCAGCTGTTGGTGCCGATTGCGAGACCGCCCATCGTTGTTGCGGTGAGGCCGATGGCGTGCGCCATTTGCTCGTCGGTGAGTTTTAGGAGCCTGGCTGCGGCGACAACCCCGCCGAAAGCAACGATGACGGAAGCGTGGAAGCCCTGTCTGTCGCCGCTGAGCGCCTCGCCGATCCGGCCTGCGGCTTCGTATCCCGTCACGATGGCGCACAACAGGTCCTGGCCCGTCGCACCCGTGCGTTCGCCGATGGCAAGCCCGGCAGCTGTGAGCGTTGTGCCTGTGTGCGCCACATTGCGCAGGTCGCTGTCGTCCGAAGCTGCAGCATCGCTCAGCATGGCATTGACCCGCGCGGCCTCATTCATCGGCAGCTTCGTACCGTCGAACCAGAGAGTGGCTTCCGGCTTTCCGGCCCGCTCTTTTGCCAGGTCGCGAACGATGCGAGCCGAGTCGATAAGTGAGCCGGGCGCAGCGCTCGCCAGCGTGCTGGCGATGATCATCTTGGCGTGCTCGATCGCTTTTGGCGGCAGACTATCGAATCGCGTCCGGTTGAGGAACTGTGCCAGAGTGAGCGCGAGATTGCGGCTCTCTCTCGCGAAGGCGATAACAGGCCACGCAGCCAAAAACGCGCTTTGCAACAGGTCCCGCCGGGTCATCGTGGAAAAGATTTTACAAGAATTAGCCGCGAATTACGCTGATTACGCGAATGGGGCGCAAAAAAGATTCTTGATGCGCCCCATTCGCGTAATCAGCGTAATTCGCGGCTAATTCTTTTTCAAAATCTCCCTAAAACCTCAGCGCGACTCTCCCATAAATGTTGCGCTCGACTTCTTCGCGGCCCGGCGCGGGCGGCGCGGGGCCGAACTCGGGATGATGCCGATGGAGCAGGTTTCGGCCGATGATCGACAGTTCGACCGTTCCGGTGGGCGACCATCCAAGTCTCTGGTCCAATTCCCAATAACGCGGGACGAGAGGACTGGGAAGCCGATCCACAAATCGCAAAGTGGAATCCCACTCAACGCCGCGGCCCAGATCGGCGGAACCGTGCACCAGAAACTGATGTTTGGGATCGTTGCCCTCGATGGTGCCGTTGAAAAAATCTCTGTGTCCCGGATCCAGCGTCAGCCGTTTGCCAAGATAGGAATAACCCGTCGTGAAGCGCAGCCGTTCAAGAAC
>QHXD01000215.1:7746-11120 GCA_003223895.1 Acidobacteriota bacterium | reverse complement strand
GCCTGAACCCGGGATCAAATCCCGACGACAACGTGGCCGACATGCCGATCGGCAGCCTCTGGAAAATGCATCCGGAGCAGAAGGATTTAATGCTGGTCGCAAAGACCTTTACCCAGGAGGACATGCCGCGCGCCATTGACCAGATCGAACAACTTTTGCGGATCCGGCGCGGTGTTGCGACAAACAAAGAGAGCGACTTCTCCATCTCTACCCAGGATACGTTCACCGATCTCTGGAACCAGATTTCCAGCGGCATTTTCACCGTGATGTTCGCCATTTCGTCCATCGCACCACGCGAGATCGGCATCCGGAAAGCCATAGGCGCAACTCAGCGGCATATCCTCACGCAGTTTCTGATCGAAGCCATGGCGCTCACGGCGGTCGGCGGAATTCTCGGGATTCTTGTCGGTGGCGCCATCGCGGTGCTGATCCGAAACCTTGTGCCGTTTTTGCCTGCTTCCGTATCCCTCTTCTGGGTCAGCGTCGGGTTCGTAACTTCAGTTGGAACCGGCCTGATCTTCGGTATGTATCCCGCCTACCGGGCAGCCATCCTCAGCCCAATCGAAGCACTGAGGTACGAGTAGAAATGTTGTAGAATCTACGTCATGACGAAGGAAGAGTACTTTGAGCATGCCGTGAATGCTTTCGGTGACGATAAACTCGACGACGCTATTGACAACTACCAGAAGGCTTTGCAGATCGATCCCGGCTACCAGGACGCTCTCCATGGCCTGGGCATGGCATTGTTCAATCGCGGCCGGGTCGATGATGCCATTGCGACCGCCAAGAGACTCATCGAGATCGATAACGACGACATTCTCGCCCACACCAGCCTGTCCATGTTCTATCAGTCCCAGGGCCGAATCGAAGAGGCGGAAAAAGAAGGAAATGCCGCACGAATACTGGGCTGGAAACAGGAACTTCGCAAAGACCAAAAATAGGGAAATCGGCCCGAACGTTTGACTTCACTTTGTCCCGAATGAGAGACTTACACTACGCCGTTCTCTTTTTGAAAGGGCAGCCAGGAAGGCTGGAGGTCGAGAACAAATTAGGAGTCCATGTCGACGGTAGTTAACGAAATCGACCAACTTGTACAATTTCTAAAGAACGTCAAACTCTTCGCAGAACTCAGTCCCGACAGCTTGGCCAAGCTCGGAACTTGTCTGAAGACCGCTGAATTCCCGCCGGCTGAAGTCATTGTTCGCGAAGGTGCTCCGGGCGTGTCGATGTACATCATCAAGTCCGGGCTGGTCGAGGTTCGCAAGAAAGATCCCACGACAGGCATTGATTTTCTTGTCGCCCAACTCACGGAAGGCGCGGCGGTTGGTGAGATGTCCCTGCTCACCGGAAAACCCCGGTCTGCCACGGTCACGACCGTTCAGCCTACCGTCGTATTTACCCTGACTCGTGCCGATTTCAGAAATCTTCTGACGCAGCATCCGGAAATTTCACTAGGCCTGGCGCGGATTTTGGCAGAGCGTCTGGAAGACGCCACCAAGCAGGTTGGCATCGAGTACGTCAACCTGTTCAAGGGGAAATTCGACCCGCGCGTTGTCGGCCTGCTGCCTCAATCGCTGTGTCTGCTCCACAAAGTCGTGCCCATCGCTTATGTGAACAACTCGGTCACACTCGCAATGGTGAACCCTTCGAACCTTGTCGCGTTCGACGATGTCCGCCGCTATATCAAAGGGGCCGTCATCGAACCGCAGGTTTGTACGGACGAGGATTTCCGCAAGTTCATGGACACGGTCTATCCGGACCTGATGGGCGTCAAGGAAGAAAAGAGAGAACACGACAAGAAGAAAGACGACGACAGGGAGCGCCGCAAGGAAGAGAAAAAAAGGGCGATGCTCGAGATGCCCCAGCAGAGTCTGGAGGATCTGGAAAAGGAGATCCTTGACGGTCTGGAGGTCCAGCAGGAGGAAGAGGAAAAGGTTTCCTCGACGACAGAGCTGACGACAGCGTCGGAAGACGCGCCTATCGTGCGTCTGGCGAACAACATCCTGGCCCTCGCAATCAAGAAGGGTGCCAGCGATATCCACATCGAGCCGCAGGAAAAGGGTGTTGTTTTGCGCCTCCGTATCGATGGCGTGCTGTACGTCGAAAACGTTCTTTCGAAAAAGATTCAGCTTCCGCTCGCATCGCGTTTCAAGATTCTTTCCAGGCTGGACATCTCGGAACGTCGTCTGCCGCAGGACGGCCGTATTTCGATCAAGATCGAGAACCGGTCAATCGACTTTCGTGTCTCCACCGTACCTGCCAAGTTTGGCGAAAAGATCGTCATGCGTATTCTCGACAAGAGCGGATCGCTGCTGCCGCTCGACAAGATCATCGTCCACGGTCCGACAGTCGAGAAGCTGCGATGGATGATCAATCAGCCATATGGAATTATTTACGTGACGGGACCGACCGGTTCCGGTAAGACGACCACGCTTTATAGCTCGCTCAACGAAATCAACTCGGACGAAATCAATATTTCCACAGCCGAGGATCCGATTGAATACGATCTGGCGGGTCTTTGCCAGGTCCAGACACATAAGGACATCGGCCTCGATTTCGCCCGCATTCTTCGCGCCTTCCTCCGGCAGGACCCGGACGTGATTCTCGTCGGTGAAACGCGCGATACTGAAACGGCCAAGATTTCAGTGGAAGCCGCGCTTACCGGCCACCTCGTATTCACCACGCTTCATACAAACGATGCACCCGGTTCCTTCACGCGTCTGGAGGAAATGGGCATCGAGCCGTTCCTGATGGCGAATTCCACGATCGGTATCATCGCGCAGCGTCTTGCACGCCGACTGTGCCAGAGTTGCAAAGTTCCGCAGGAAGTCGATGAAACCACGCTCGGCTACTTCGGCTACACCAAGGAAAACGCCCCCACGTTCTACAAAGGTGAAGGCTGCGACAAATGCAACCGCACCGGCAAGAAGGGACGCATTGGTATTTACGAGCTTCTCGTGATGAACGATGAATTGAAGAAAGCTGTTGCTCGCGGCGACAAAAGCGATGAAATCCGCAATCTCGCCGTGCAAAGTGGAATGAAGTCGCTGAAGGATTACGCCATGATTCTGATGGCGGAAGGTCTCACGAGCGTGGACGAAGTGCTTACCAACCTGGTTGTTTCGAACTAAAAGGAAGCCAGAAGCCGAGAAGCCAGAAGCCAGAAGCCAGAATGGGGATCTTCCCTATTCTGGCTTCTCGGCTTCTGGCTTCCTTTCCTAACTAATCCGCGGCAGACGCCATCGCTTCCTTGTAAAACCGATTGTACTCAGCGACGTCGTCGCTGCTGCCGATGATCAGCGGCACTCTCTGATGCAGGGAAGTTGGCTCTACATCGAGAATCCGCTCGAGACCCGTAGACGCGGCGCCGCCGG
>QHXD01000215.1:524-7716 GCA_003223895.1 Acidobacteriota bacterium | reverse complement strand
ACCATGGCGAGAGGCGAGGCCTCATATAACAGGCGCAGCTTGCCCTTGGGGCCAGGATACAGAAAGATGCCGCCTTTGACGAGATTGCGATGGAAGTCCGCGACGAGAGAGCCGATGTATCGAAGTGAATAAGGGTGGCCCAGGTCTTTGCGGTCTTCCTTCAGATATTCGATGTAACGCCTGGTACCGGCATCCCATTTAGTTACGTTTCCCTCGTTGATGCTGTAAATTCTCCCGCGCGTAGGAGTCTTGATGTTTTCATGGCAGAGAAGGAATTCGCCCAAACTGGGATCGAGGGTGAATCCGTTTACTCCATGGCCCGTCGTATAAACCATCATCGTGCTCGAGCCATAGAGAAAATAACCGGCAGCGATCTGGTCGTTTCCGCGTTGGAGGCAGTCTTCGAGCGAGCCGTCCTTGGCGCCATTCGACCGTTTGCGGTGTATGGAGAAGATCGTCCCGATACTGGCGTTGGCGTCAATGTTCGAGGACCCATCCAGCGGATCGAACATTAGGACGTAGTTACCTCTTTTGCCGCCGTCAGGAATCGGAATAATGCTTTCAGATTCTTCCGAAGCCATCACGCACAAATTGCCGCTGTGGCCCATGGACCGACAAATGGTTTCCTGCGCGAATTCATCGAGCTTCTGAACCTGCTCGCCGTGAACGTTCACGTTGCCCGTCTCGCCCAGGATCTTGACAAGACCCGCCTTGCGAACCTCGCGGGAAATGATTTTCGCCGACACGATCAAACTGTTGAGCAGGGAAGTGAAATCTCCCGTTGCTCCAGGATATAGCCTTTCTTCATCGAGAATGTGTTGCTGAACCGTCCTGATTTTCGTCGTGACCATGCCGTCCCAAACCTCCCTTTTGTGACAAAAATGTAACTTACGGATGGTGTTTCGGCTATCTCTTTTTTGCTGTCAGGCGGCCAAGGTACGCTTGTTGTAGGAGAAACTCCTTCAAAGGCCGTACCGGCGTACCCCAGAGGACTTCACCGCCTCGGACGTGTTTCCCGTTCAAAACGCCACCCTGACCGCCGATGATCGTATTGTCGTCCAGATGGGCATGCTCGCCGATTCCGACCTGTCCGCCGATAACGCATTGAGCCCCAAGCCGGGAACTGCCCGATATTCCCGTCTGCGCAGCGATCACCGTGTTTTCGCCCACCTCAACGTTGTGCGCGATCTGAATCAGATTGTCGAGTTTTACACCACGGCGGATGACGGTCGTCTCCAGTGAGCCGCGGTCGATGCATGTATTCGCGCCGATTTCGACGTCATCCTGGATGATCACCTTCCCGATCTGCGGAAACTTCACATGGACGGCGCCATCGTTCACGAAGCCGAAGCCGTCCGCCCCGATGACCGCTCCGGCATGAATGATGACACGATCGCCGATTTCGACGTTCCCGTAGATCACAACGCGGGGATAAAGCAGGCAATTGCTGCCGATTCTGCTTCTCTTCCCGACGAAGCAACCTGCCTCGATCACTGTTCGGTCGCCTATACTGGTTCCGCCTTCGATGACAGCACCAGGACCAATCTTCACGCCCTCGGCGATCTCCGCATCCGGAGCAACGGTTGCGCTCGGATGGATCCCCGCGTCATCCCGCGTTTCGGCCAGCAGCCACTCTGCGGCGCGGGCGAACGCGAGTTTTGGATTTCGCGCGACGATGACATTCCGCGACGGAAACTCGCCGGATCGGACAATGACACAGCCTGCCCGTGTGCGCGCCACTTCATCGTAAAACCTTTCTTCCGCATAGCTGAGATCGGCCGGCCCGGCATTCTTCAAACTGGCAACGGAGTCCAGCACTGCGGCGCCGTCCCCGCGAAGTTCTCCGCCGACATATTCGGCGATTTCCTGAGCTGTTCGTTTCATGCGTCTCTCCGAAGATATTCGGCTACGGCGTGTGCTGTCCGCTCGCCTTGTTCAATGCAGGCGGGCACCGACACACCTTCAAGATAGTTCGCCGTGATAAATAATCCGGGCGTTTCCTCGAGTGCGAGTCTGAGCGCAGCGACCCATTGTTCGTGACCGATCCGGTATTGAGGAATTGCACGCGTGTGGCGAAGCAGAGCGATCGGCTCCGGCATTTCCGACGTGTGCAAGACTTGTTTCAACTCAGAGCACACGGTCTCCCATATTCGTTCATCGCTCCAGGTGACGGCGTCCGGTTCAAAGGCTCCGCCAACAAAGGAAGTCAGAAGGGCCTGCCCATCCGGAGCCCGGCCTGTAAACAGAGCTGAACTAAAGAGAGTTCCCAACAAATGCACTCCCTGATCTCGTGGCGCCAGAAATCCGAAACCGCGCAACGGTTCTCTGAAACTGTGTTCGGGAAGCGCCGTAGCTGCCACCACCATTGGTGCGTACTGGACATTTTCCAGAAGCTGCGTCAGTTTCGGGTACTTCCCCTGAAGAACACCCGCAGCCCGATAGGCCGGAACGGTCAGTACAGTCGCTTGTCCGTTCCCGATCCGCGCATCGCCCGTGTTGTACTGCACGTTGAGATTTTCCGCCATGCGCGACGGCAACGTTTCCATGCCGTTATCGAACGAAAAGATAGTTCCTCTTCTACGCCCTCTTCCCTCTGAAGAGGACGCGGTGGCTTTGCCGCGCCGGGTGAAGGTTCGCAGGAATGCTCCCGTTATGCTTCCATGTTGTTGCTCCATTTCCAGCATTCTCGGAAACACCGCCGCAATACTCAGGTTATCCGTATTCCCCGCATAGATACCGGTCAGCAGCGGCGCCACCAGCCGGTCGTGTACCTGTCTCCCAAAGCGCCGCCGGAAAAACTCCCCCACCGACTCATCCTTCGGCGATTTTGACCTGATGAACAACTCGCCCAGGATCCGTGTCATCCCTCCAAAGCCCAGCGGTCCGAACGGAAATTTTCTCAGCTTTCCATTCACATAAACATATCGCGGCGAGTGCGGTACCGGCGCCAGCAATTCCTCGGAGAGTCCGATCTCTTCGATCATCTCCAGCGCGCGCGGAGCCGCCTGAAAACTGTTCGGCCCCCATTCAAGGAGGTAGCCATTTATCTTTTCGGTTCGAATGACCCCGCCTGCGCGAGGGCTCTCTTCGAGAACAACGGCGTCGATGCCCAGCTTCTTCAGCTTCCAGGCGCAGGAGAGGCCGCTGATACCGGCCCCGATAATGTTCACTTGGCCCATAAGATGTAGGCGCCGGCTTTGCCGGCGCGCGGCGGCTAAAGCCGTCGCCTACAGTGTGCTTTCGACAATGTCGGCGAGCGCGCGAATGAATATTGGGTCGCTGTTCAGCGCAGGCACTCGCCGGAAGTTTGCAACGCCCGCTTCTTCGGCAAGTTTCTTGAAGAGAATGTCGAGCTCGTACAGAGTTTCGATGTGTTCCGAGACAAAGCTGATGGGAACGACCAGGATGTCATCGATGCCGCGCTTTCCCAATTGCGCAATTACATCGCTCGTGAAGGGTTCGAGCCATTTCACCGGCCCGATCTTGCTTTGAAACGAGAGCTGGTAAGGATTGTTCCGGCCCAACTGATCCATAGTCAGCTCGACGCTTGTCTTTGTTTGTTCCAGATAAGGGTCGCCGTTTCGAACGTAGCTTTCAGGAATGCTGTGCGCGCTGAAGAGAATATGAACCCCATCCGGATTCGCGAACTTCGCAAGTTCGCGTCGAATCCTGTGCGCGATGGAATCAATGTAACCGGAATGGTCAGGCCATGCGCAAACCCACTGGACATCGCGCTTCCTGAAGGACGTCCGTTTATCGATCAACTTTCGCAAGACGGAAAAGCCCGAGCCCGTTGTCGTGACCGAATAATGCGGGAACAGTGGCAGGATCACTAGACTGTCAACGGAGCTCTTCTCGATCTGATCGACCGCTTCGTCCAGGAACGGATGCCAGGTGCACATGCCTACGAATGTTTCCACATCTTTGCCGCGTGTTTTGAATTCATCGGCGAGAGCTCGTGCCTGTTCTTCGGTAAGCCGTCGTAAAGGCGAGCCGCCCCCGATCTGCCGGTAATAACCTTCGGATGTTTTTCGTCGAAGTGTTGCGATGGTGTAAGCCAGGGCCTTTCGCAGAGGAGCCCACTTGATGCGAATGATTTCCGGGTCCGAAAACAAACGATAGAGAAAGGGTTTGACGTCTCGTAGTGTCTCCGGACCGCCGAGGTTGAATAAAAGGACTCCGACTTTCATCGATTATGCCGATAGCTCTTCGCGGTTTCGATAAATGCCTGCGCGTTCTCGACCGGAGTTGGTGGAAGAATGCCGTGGCCCAGATTCAGGATATGGCCAACCGGCCCCGCCTCCTCGAGAATCTCCGTGGTTCTGGCCACAAGGCGGTCTTTTGCGCCGAGAAGCAGCCCGGGATCCAGGTTTCCCTGAAGCGCGAGGCGGTCGCCAACGCGCCTCCGTGCCTCCGCCATGGAGATGCGCCAGTCCACGCTGAGCACATCGGCGCCTGAACTAGCCATCGATTCCAGGATTGTGGCGCAACCGTTCAGATACAGGACGCGCGGAACGCGGTTCGCGACCGCTTCGAAGATCTTTCGAGTGTAAGGAAGCGCGAATTCCTCGTAGTCGCTGCGACTGAGTTCTCCAGCCCAGGTATCAAAGAGCTGAATCACCTGGGCCCCGGATTCGATCTGGAAGAGAAGGTAGGAGCTGATGGTCGAGGCGAGCTTGTCGAGCAGGTTGTGCAGGACGCGCGGATCGCTGAAGGCCATATGCTTGATCTCGGCGAAGCTTTTGGACCCCCCGCCTTCAATCATGTACGAAGCGAGGGTCCATGGCGCGCCTGCGAATCCGATCAGCGGTACGGCGTCCTGAAGTTCCTGCCGCAGTTTTTTGAGAATCGATCCAACGAAGGGCACTTCCGAGGCTGGATCGGGAACGCGCAGCCCGTCAACGTCCACCTGTGTTCGAATCGGACTGCCGATTTCCGGGCCTTTGTCCGTGAGCGAAACCTGAACACCCATCGCCTCGACGGGAATCAGGATGTCGGAAAAGAAGATCACGGCATCGACACCAAGAATTCGATATGGCTGAAGTGAAACCTCGGCAGCGAGATCGGTATTCTTGCAGAGTTCCAGGAAGGAGACCTTCTCGCGGATGGCGCGGTATTCCTTCAGGTAACGGCCGGCCTGGCGCATCATCCAAACTGGAGTTCGATCCACCGGTTGGCGCCGGCACGCACGGAGTAACCTGTCATTCATATAAGACGCGAAATGATACAATACCGCATTTATGGAGGCATCGGAAACCTCGATAGGGACGGGCTTTGTGGCGATTACAGGGAATGGTCAACCGATGGTTTCCATTGTCGTACCGGCCTTCAACGAAGCCGAACGCATCGGCGATTCCATTGAGAAAATCGACGCGTTCATACGGCAGTCGCCGTGTTCTTTCGAGGTAATCGTCGTCGATGACGGCTCCAAAGACGAGACCGCCAGCGTCGTCAGCAAGGTCAATCTCAAGGGGTTGCGGCTCATTCGGAACAACGAAAATCACGGAAAGGGATATACCGTGCGGCAGGGCGTCCTTGCCGCCTCTGGAAAGTATGTTCTGTTCACCGATGCGGACCTTTCCGCACCGATCGAGGAGCTGACCAAACTTCTCGAGGTTGCGGTCGCTGAAGACGCGGACGTCGTGATCGGCTCGCGGAAGTTGGCGGGAAGTCTGATCGAAATGCATCAGTCCGGCTTTCGGGAGTTCGGTGCGTTCGTCTTCAACTGCATGGTTCGCGTCATCCTTGGGTTGCATTTGCACGATACGCAATGCGGTTTCAAACTTTTTCATCGACAACGATCGCGGCGCATCTTCGAAAAGCAGACTACGCTGGGCTTTGGTTTCGATCCGGAGGTGCTGTTCCTGGCCAAGCGCCACGGTTTGAGGATTCGTGAGACGCCCGTGCGTTGGAGTCACTCGGAAGGAAGCAAGGTGAAATTTCTGCGGGACGGCCTTCGAATGTTTTTGGATCTCGCGCGCATTCGATGGAACGCGCTAACGGGAAGGTACTCATGACGCTCCTTTCAGTCAACATTGATCACATTGCCACTCTTCGCGAGGCCCGCCGCACCAATGAGCCCGATCCCGCGGCCGCCGCCGCCATCTGTGAATTGGCCGGCGCGCACGGCATAACTGTCCATCTTCGCGGTGATCGCCGGCATATCCAGCATCGCGACATCAAAATCCTGCGTGAAACGATAAAGACAAAGCTGAATGTGGAGATGGCTGCCACGGACGAGATGATTGGTATTGCGCTGGACGTCATACCGGACCAGGTTACGCTTGTTCCCGAACTTCCCGGCGAGATCACAACGACCGGGGGACTTGACTGCACGCACAACCAACCGGCAATCACGAATGCCATCAAGCGGCTTCAGTCCGTCAACATCGCCGTCAGTTTGTTTATCGATCCTGCCGAACAGCAGATCCGCGCCGCGCTGGGTTTGGGGGCAAGCACAATTGAGCTGAACACTGCGCGCTACTCTGACGGAACACTCACGAATCGGCCAACGCAGGAGGGATCTGAGGCTCTCGACGCGGTTCGGCAGGCGGCCGAGCTCGCCCACTCTCGCAGCATGCGCGTCCTGGCCGGCCACGGCCTGACCTATCGCAATGTCCGTGCGATCGCTGAAATCCCGGAGATTGTCGAGCTGAACATCGGCCACAACATCATCGCTCGCTCGGCGCTGGTCGGCCTGGATCGGGCGGTTCGAGATATGCTGGCCCTTCTGGAGGAAACGAAGGACGTGCCTCCTCGTTTCCACCGGTCCGGCGGGATTTGAAAATGGGTCGTTGATCAATCTCATGCATGTCCTGCCTTATCTGGGCATTCTCGTTGCAGCGATAGTCGAAGGCGAGGTTGTGTACTCCGGAGCCGTCGTGATGGCGCATCTGGGCCGTCTCAATGCCCTGGGGGTCTTGATGGCCGGAACACTTGGTGGATGGGCAGGCGACCAGTTCTATTTTTACCTGGCGCGGGGCCGCGCCAGACAATGGCTGGACCGCTTCGAGAAGATCGCAAAGCGGAGAAGGCTCATTCAATCGCGCATGCAGCGCCATGCCACCAAGTTTATTCTCGCCTTGCGCTTTCTTCCTGGCTTGAGGATTGCGATCCCGATCGCTTGCGCCTACGCGGGTATTTCACCCCTGCAATTCTCGGGACTCAGTATGATCAGTGCGCTGGCGTGGGC
>QHXD01000215.1:0-517 GCA_003223895.1 Acidobacteriota bacterium | reverse complement strand
CGGGCCTGGTGGGCGCCAATTATCCCGGCGGCTCTTCTTGTGCTCTTCTTTCGGTGGCTGGCGAAAGCGGGACAGGCGGATGAACCGCCTGTCGAATGACGCGGACGATGCGGTCCAGATCCCGGTCCTTCAAACCTGTATATACCGGAAGCTGAAGCGTGTGTTCCGTTGCTTCGGCTACCGAACAAGGCGTTTGGCCCGGCCCAAACAAGTCGAGTTTGTTGCAGATATCGACGTGCATGATTTCGACATCGATGCCCCGGCGGATTGCGTAGAGTTTCAAAGCCGCGGGATCTGATGCGCGAATACAGTACTGGTAATACACCGGTGACGTTTCCGGGTAGGCGGGAGGTGTGCGGATGGCATCGATTCCATTCAGCCCCACGGTTAACTTTTCGGCGTGCTTACGGTTGACTGCATTCAGCCGATCGATTTCTTCCAGCATCGCGAGCCCCAGCAGCGCCTGCGCATTCGTGTAGCGTTTCCTGTACGATTCGGGCAAGGGATCCAGCGGCCG